>JAWOCH010000099.1:0-5642 GCA_046483865.1 Candidatus Brocadiia bacterium
GGGCGACCTGATCACCACCTGCATAAGCCCCTACGGGCGCAACCGCCGCGTGGGGATGCGCATAGCCGGCGGCGAGAGCATGGAGCAGATCACCGAGAGCATGGACCAGGTGGCCGAGGGGGTGCGCACGACGGTGTCCGCCTGCGCGCTGGCCGAACGATACGGGGTGGAGATGCCCATCACGCGGGCGGTGCAGAGGGTGTTGTTCGAGGGCCAGGCGCCGCGTGAGGCGGCGATGGAACTGATGACCAGGGAAGCCCGGCCGGAGCACGACCGGGACCGGATGTAGCGGGGACCCACGCTATGGCCACAGACTTCGTCCTGACCGTCATGTCCCTGGACAGGGTGGGCATAGTGGCCGGCATGGCAGGGGCTATCGCCGAGCTGGGCGGCAACATAGAGGCGATCAGCCAGACGGTCCTGCAGGGCTACTTCACCATCATCGTGACCATCCGCTTCGAACAGGAGCTGGAGGCGGAAGAGCTGGCCCGCGCCGTGCGCCAGAGCGGCGCGGCGGGAGAGCTGGAGGTCTCGGTGAAGCCGCGCGAGGTGGCCGAGCCGCGGCCCGTGGTCAGCGGCGCCCACCGGCTGATACTGACCATCTCCGGCCCGGACCACAAGGGCATCATCCAGCGCGTCTGCTCCTACCTGGCCACCCGCGGCATCAACGTGGAGGACCTGTACGCCTACAGCGAGGGGGACGGCTTCCTGCTGATAGCGCAGCTCGAGGCGCCGCCCGACCTGGAGATCGAACGCGTGCAGATAGACGTGGAGTCCCTGTGGAAGGAGGGTCTGATGCGGGTGAGCCTGCAGCACGAGAACATCTTTCTGGCCACCAACCAGGTGGACTTCTACCGGCAACTCTGACGGCGGAGTCCGACAGCGGCCATGCTGAGAACGGAAGACATTATGTCCACCCTCCGCATGTTCCAGGAGGAGAACCTGGACGTGCGCACGGTGACCCTGGGGTTGAACCTGCTGGACTGCGCGGATCCGGACGTCGAGCGCCTGTGCCGCAAGGTGCGCCAGAAGATACGCAGCCGGGCGGGGCGATTGGTCCAGATATGCCAGGCGGTGGGGACCAGGTACGGCATACCTGTAGTGAACAAGCGAATCGCCGTCAGCCCGGTCAGCGCCCTGGGCGCCGGCGGGGCGGAGGCGGCTTTCTGCCGCATCGCCCACGCCCTGGACGAGGCGGCCGAGGAGGTGGGAGTGGACCTTGTCGGCGGCTACACGGCCCTGGTGCAGAAGGGCACCACGCCGGCCGACGAGGCCCTGATCCGCTCCATTCCCGAAGCCCTGGGGCAAACCGAGCGGCTCTGCGCGTCGGTGAACGTGGCCAGCACGGCCGCCGGGATCAACGTGGACGCGGTGAACCTGGTCGCCGAACAGATACTGCGCGTCGCCCACGCAACCGCCGAGCGGGACGGATTCGGGGCAGCCAAGCTGATGGTGTTCGCCAACATCCCCGAGGACAACCCCTTCATGGCCGGGGCCTACCTGGGCTACGGGGAGGCCGACTGCGTGGTGAACATCGGTGTGAGCGGGCCGGGGGTGGTCAAGCGCGCGGTCGAGCGGATGCTCGTCGAGCAAGACGCGCCGGACCTGGGCCAGATAGCCGAGCAGATCAAGATGACGTCCTTCCGCGTCACGCGCGTCGGCGAACTGATCGGCCGGGAGGTCGCGGCGGCGCTCGACGTGGAGTTCGGCATCGTGGACCTGTCGCTGGCCCCCACGCCGCGGGTGGGCGACAGCGTGGGGGAGATCCTGCAGGCGATGGGCATCGCGCGCATCGGCAGCCCCGGCTCGACGGCGGCGGTCGCGCTGCTGAACGACGCGGTAAAGAAGGGCGGCCTGTTTGCCTCATCTTCGGTGGGCGGTCTGAGCGGGGCGTTCATCCCCGTCAGCGAGGACAGCGCCCTGAGCCGGGCGGTGGGCGGCGGCGACCTGTCGCTGGAGAAGCTGGAAGCCATGACCAGCGTCTGCTCGGTGGGGCTGGACATGATAGCGATACCCGGCGACACCGACGCGGCCACCATCGCCGCGCTTATCGCCGACGAGATGAGCATCGGCGTGGTCAACCGCAAGACGACCTCCGTGCGGGTCATTCCCGTGCCGGGCAAGTCGGCCGGCGATGAGGCGGTCTTCGGCGGCCTGTTCGGCGGATGCGCCGTGGTGCCCGTTCGGGGAACCGGCGCGGCGGCGGAGTTCGTGCGCCGGGGCGGCCGCATACCCGCGCCCCTGCACTCCCTGAACAACTGAGCCTACAGACCGGGAACGCGAAGATGGCACAATCAGAGCAACTCGAACAGCGTCTCCTGGAGCAGATCGAGCGGATTCGCATCATAGACGTTCATTCCCACGTGCCCGCCGCGGAGCCCTTCGCACGCTCGCTGCGGGACCTGCTGGGCTATCACTATTACACCGAGCTGGCCCACAGCGCGGGGATGAGCAAGGAGGTCATCGCCCCCGATCGGCCGGACGAGGAGATGATACCCGAGTTGCTGCGGGCAATGGAGGCCATTGACAACACGGGGCAGTATCGGTGGCTGGTGGAACTGGCGCAGGAGCTGTTCGGGTTCGAGCATCGGCGGCTGACTGCGGACAACTGGCAGCCGCTGGCCCGCGCCGTGCGCCGGGCCGCCGACCAGCCCGATCGGGCGGCGGCCGTCATGGACGCCTCCAACATCGAGAAGGTCTTCCTGACCAACAGCCCCGACGAGGACCTGGACGGGATCGACACGGAGCTGTTCGTGCCCTGCCTGCGGGCGGACGACCTGGTCTTCCGCATGGAGCAGCCACCGGTGCGGGAGGGGCTCGAGTCCGTGACCAACGTAGCACTGACCGACGGAGACGACCTCCGGCGGGCGCTTGCCGAACTGGTGGACCGGTTCCGGGCTCATGGAGCGGCGAGCGTGGCCATATCGCTGCCGCCCGGCTTCGGCGCCGAGCCCGTGGCGGACAGCACGCTGGACACGATCGTGGGGCGGATGCTGCGCGGCAGCCTGGCGCCCCAGGACGCCGCCGTGCTGCACAGCGGCGTGCTGTTCGCCCTGACGGCCCAGTGCGCCGAGCACGCCCTGCCCTTCCAGGTCATGTGCGGCGCGCTCCGAGAGGCATATCCCCACGGCGTCCATCAGGGGCGCGACCTGCCGGTGGCGGGTGACACGCTACGCGGGCTGCTGCCGCTGCTGAACGCCTTCCCGGAGGTGACCTTCTGCCTGTCCGTGCTGAGCGACAGTCAGATCCAGGAGCTGGGCGCCTACGGATGGATCCTGCAGAACGTGGTGCTCAGCGGCCATTGGTGGTATCTGAACGTGCCGGAGCACATCGCCCGTGACCTGACCGCCCGCCTGCAGAGCGTGCCGAAGGCGAAACTGATCGGCTACTACAGCGACATGTACAAGCTGGAGTTCGGGCTGGCGAAGTTCGGCATGTACCGGCGGGTTCTGGCCCGCGTACTGGCGCACGAGTTCGTCGCCCGCGGTTACGGGACGGAGCAGGAGGCGCTCCAGATTGCGCGCCTTCTGCTGCGGGACAACGCGCTGCGCATCTTCAGCCTGGAGGACGACTGATGGGCGGGCAGACAACGCCGGGGCGGCTGGTCGCCCTCTGCGGCATAGACGGCAGCGGCAAGGCCACCCAGACGGAGCTGCTGGCGGCCCGCCTGGAGCGGGAGGGCCACCCGGTGGCGCGCATCGCCTTCCCCTGCTACGGGGAGGGCTTCTTTGCCGACCTGATCGAGAGGTACCTGCGCGGGGAGCTGGAGCAGGACCCCGGTGAACTGAGCCCCTACCTGGCCGCGCTGCCCTACGCGTGCGACCGATGGCAGGCCGCCGGCAGGCTCCGGGGATGGCTCGCCGAGGGACGCGTGGTCGTCTGCGACCGCTACGTAGCGGCCAACCTGGCATACCAGGGCGCCAGGATACCGGACCCCCGCGAGCGGGAGCGCTTCCTGAGCTGGGACGAGGAACTCGAGTACGAGGTGTTCGACCTGCCCCGGCCGGACCTTCAGCTCCTGCTGGAGGTGACTCCGACCGTGGCGTCACGCCACCTGGACGACCGGCGGGCGGGCAAGCTGGCCGCCTATGGGAACAAGGAAGCAGTCAGACCCAGGGGGCAGCAGATACTGCCCCAGTTCGAGGGATACGACATACACGAGGCCGACGCCGCCTACCTGCAGCGGACGGCGGAGACCTATCGCGAGCTGGTCGCGCGTGACCCGGCCGGATGGGCCGTGGTGCGCTGCATCGAGCAGGACCGAATGCTGACGCGGGAGCAGATCGCCGAGGCCGTGTGGGCAGCGGTCGGAGAAGTACTGTAAAATGGATACGTCGCAAATGGGGAGGATTGGACGTTGAGAGTGTCTGCAGCCGCCTGGGCCGTGCTCGCCGTATTGCTGTCAGGATGCACCTCGGCTCCCCCTGACAGAGTGCCGGTCGGGCCGCCGGAAGATCAGCAGCAGACGGAGCTTACGTCCCCGAAGGACAGGTTCGACCTCATCGCCGAGGTTACACCCCTGGAGCCGCCTGGGGGGGCGCGCTACTACTCACGGGACGAAGCCCCCCGCTGCCCCGAAGTTCGCCTGCGCGCCGGCTCCGGCGGCGCGGGCGAAGTCAAGCCATACGCACAGGGCGCTGTGACTATCGTCGTCTACTGGCACGTGGAGGCGAAGCGCGGGGTCCTGGCGATGGTCCATGCCGACCGGCTGGCGCGCAAATACCGGCGGTTTGGCACGGATGCGATCGGCATAGTGCAGAAGACGCGGTTCGGCCCCAGGGCGCCCGAAGTGGTCGAGGACTGGAACGCGACGCTGCCCCTCTACTACGACGACGTGTCCATGAGCGCGCTGAAGAAGCTGGGCAAAGCTGCCGACGCGGAGACGTGGAGCGCCGTGCCCGCCTTCTTCATCACCGACGGGCGCGGGCGGATCCGCTACTACCAGCCGGGCTTCAGCTACAGCCTCCTGCCCGGCGGCCCGGAAGACCGCGAGGATTGGAAGCTGGTGGAGAACGCCCCGGAGGGCCAGAAACTCGAGGACCACCTCAGGCGCATCCTCAGCGAGGAGTGATCGCGCCCGGCCGACTCAGCCGGCGCTGCCGACGTTGAGCAGGACGTAGAAGGCGGCGGCCACGAACACCACCAGCAGCAGGACCTCCAGAAGATAGAGCTGGCTGCGGGTGGACTCCGAGCGGCAGCGCTCGTGCAGGAAGAACCGAACCACCAGGAACAACCCCCCCGCCAGATACAGCAGCGCCGCCCCCACACCGTGGGAGCCGTGCACGGTGGCCGTCCCGCCCTTCAGCCCCGGCAGGTAGGTCCTGCCGCTCATCAGGGCATAGGCGCCGTAGCCGGCCGCGGCAAGGCCCGCCACCAGCCCGATCCCATAGTCCCGCAACAGGCGCAGCCACGAGCGCCCGGGGCGCTGCTGCTCCTCCACAACAAGTCGTCCCATGGCCGTCAGGGCTCCTCTATCGTGACCGGCTCGCCGCTTGCCATAGACTCGTTCGCCGCGCAGGTTACCGCCTGGGTGCGGAAGGCGTCGGCGTAGTCGCTGAGGATACCACTCCGCTCGCCCGTCTGCAGGGCTTCGATAAAGGCCTGGTCCTCGGCCAGGAACGCGTCATCGCTGCTGGCGTAGC
>JAWOCH010000160.1:0-5809 GCA_046483865.1 Candidatus Brocadiia bacterium
CTCCCACGGCTCGAAGTAGCCGCCCTGCCCCCAGCTCGACAGCGCCGGCCGACCGGCCTGCTCGTGCCCGACACCGCCGGCCAGGTACGCGCTGGGCCTGGTGCAGACCAGGTCGTCGGCCTCCGCAGCCAGCCTCAGCACCTTCTCGAGGAACCACAAACCCTCGAACCACCAGTGGCCGAACAGCTCCGCGTCGTACGGTGCGACCAGCAGTGGCTCAATGCCCGTGGCGCGATGCACGCGCGCCACCTGGCTTCTGCGCGCCCGCACGAATTGCTCCGCGTGTCGGTGGGCCTGGGAACGGGCGGCCACCGGGTCGTAGGGCCTTTTCTGGTCGAGCGGAACGTCGCCGGTCACCCGGTGGTACTTCAGCCCCAGGTAACGCCGCTCGCCATCCGAGTGCACGTAGGGGCGCAAGTACTCGAGGTCGGCGTCGAAGCCCAGGTCACGGTAGAACTCCCTGTAGACCGGATGCCCGGGATAGCCCTCGTCGGCGCTCCAGACCTGCCGGGAAGACTCCACGTCCCGCCCAAGGGCCAGAATGCCCGACGGAGTCTCGAGCGGCGCAAACACCCCGAACGGAGGCGCCGGCTCGGCCAGCAAAACACCGTGGGTGTCCATGAAGCAATAGCGGAAGCCGAACTGCGCAAGCAACTCATCCAGGCCGGGGCTGTAAGCGCACTCGGGCAGCCAGAAGCCGTCTGGCCGGCCGTCGAAGTACTTCCCGAAGTTAGCCAGGCCCTCGCTCATCTGAGCCCAGCGGCTCGTCCGTGTTTCCAACAGCGGCAACAGAGCGTGGGTTGCGGCCGTACCTATGAGCTCGATGCGGCCCCGGCGGGCCAGTTCGGCAAACCCACCCGGCAGACCATCGGGGCCCAGCTCCTGCAGGACGCGGCGCGCCTCGCCGTAGCGGCGCCGGTAGAGCCGAGCGGTCTCAGCGAACGCGCTGCCTTTGGTCCGTCGTGTCTCCTTCTCGGCCAGCTCGAGCCTCTCCTCGAGGTAGCGACGGCACCGCCGCACCAGCAGCTCGTTGGTCGCCATTTCGCAGAGGGTGGGACTGAACGAGACGGTCAGCTTGCCGGGCACGCCATCGGCCTCAAGGCGCCGCAGCATCAGCAGGAGCGGCACGTAGGTTTCGGCCACGGCCTCGTAGAACCAGTCCTCTTCCAGGAAGTCCTCGTGCTCCGGGTGGCGCACGTAGGGCAGGTGGCAGTGGAGCACGATGGCGATGTGTCCGCGGGGCTTGGCCATCCGATCGGTCAGGATTCGTCCTCTTCGTCCGGCTCCGGGTGAGGGCTGCTGGCCAGGTAGGGCTCGGTGCTTTCGTAATCCAGCCCGGGTACGTTCGCGGGTTGCGGGGCGGGACGTATGCGCTCCAGGGCGGTGGGCTCTCTGCCGGTCTGCCTGGTGCGCCTGGCGGCTGGCACGTGCACTCGCTGCGTGCGGCAGACCGTGCGCCAGGCGCCGGGGGCGCGGGCGGCGAGTTCAAAGCCGTAGCTCCGGCCGGGTCTCACTTCGACATAGTGCCCTCCGTCCTCCGCCTCAACGGTGATGCCGGTGCTTGTGCCCTCAGACAGGTCCAGCACCCGCAGCACCCACTCCGCCTCCTCGCCGAGCTGCTGGAGGATAGTGCGGCTCCGGTCGCCCTCCAGCGTCCAGTAGACGTAGACGGACTCCGGGCCACGCACCACGGCTCCCAGGGAGTCCTCTCCCGCGCCCGGGCGTTCGCTGTCGGTGTTGTCCTGTGGCATTGGCGGTCCCCACCGTCGGAGTTCTCAGTCGCGCGGCCATGGCATGGCCTTCGGCACCACGACTACGCCCTCGGAACTGACGCTGAAGTGCCGACGGTCCCAGTCCCGGTCAACGCCGATCTGCGCGCCGTCGGGGACGGTGTTGTGCTTGTCCAGGATGGCCCGCCGGATCGTTACGTCGCGGCCAAGCTGCGTGTCCTGCAGTATAATGGATCGCTCCACCCGGCTGCCCACTTCCACGCGCACGTCGGGACCGATGATGGAGTCGGAGACGTGGGCGCCGCTGATGATGGCGCCGTTGCAGACCAGCGAGTTGTAGACCTCCGAGTGCGGCTGCTCTCCCCCCCCCGCCCCGAAGACGACCTTGGCCGGAGGCCGGCTGGTGGCGTAGCTGCGGATGGGCCACTCGGGGTCGTACAGGTTGAACGCCGGCTGCACCCGCAGGAGATCCATGTTCGCGTCCCAGTAGGCGTCCAGCGTCCCGATGTCGCGCCAGTAGCCGTCGTAGCGGTAGACGAACACCGAGTCGCCGTTGCGCACCATGTCGGGCAGCACATTCAGGGCAAAGTCGTGCTCGCTGTCGCTCTTCGCGTCGTCAATGACTCGCCTTACCAGGCTTTCGGTCTTGAACGCATAGATGCCCATCGAGCAAAGGCAATGGCCGGGGCGCTCCGGCAGTTGATCGGGCTCGGAGGGCTTCTCGGCAATGCTCAGCACGCGCCCTTCCGCGTCCGCGCGGACGACTCCCAGCCGGCCCGCCGCCTGGTCAACGGGACGCTCGATGCAGGCCACCGTCACGTCGGCCTGGCACTCGTTGTGCTGCCGCAGCATGTGGGCATAGTCCATTCGGTAGACGTGATCTCCGCTGAGCACGAGGACGCAACTGGGGCGCTCCTGGTCCAGGGTGTAGATGTTCTGGTAGATGGCGTGTGCCGTGCCCAGGTACCAGTCGGAGGACATCCGTTGCTGTGGAGGGCGGATCTCGATGTACTCGCCGATGGCCGGGTTGAATATCTGCCAGCCGAGGCGCACGTGCCGGTTCAGGGAGTCGGCCTTGTACTGCGTCAACACGTAGATGCGCCGCAGGTCGCTGTTAAGGCAGTTGCTCAAGGTGAAGTCAATGATGCGGTAGAGGCCCCCGAAGGGCACGGCCGGCTTCGCCCGCTCCTTGGTCAGGGGGTAGAGCCGCTCGCCCTGCCCACCGGCCAGGACCATTACGAGGGTGTCCTTGGTCAGTTCGGAGACCATCTTGGCACCGTCAGTCGGCGACTCCTCTCTTGCCCAGCGCCTGGGATATGGCTTCCTTCAGCGGCGTCAGGTCCGACGACTTCAGCACGTAGGCATCCGCCGCCCAGCTCATGAAGTTGTCCTTGTACTCGCTGTAGCCCGTGTTGATGATGACGGGAATGTCTTTGTTAGCGCTGAGTATCTTGGACATGGACTCGATGCCGTCCATCTTCTCCGGCAGGTTGATGTCCATGATGACCAGGTCCGGCTGGCAGTCCCGGGCCATCTCGACCGCCGTGCGCCCGTCGCCGGCGCAGATCACCTCGTGCCCCTCTGCCTCCAGCTCCTGTGCATAGAGTATCTGAATGTGCTCTTCGTCTTCGACGAGAAGTATCTTCGCCATAGCTTCACACCCCTTCCTGCTCTGGTTGCTCTGCGGCCAGCGACACCACGAACCGGGAGCCTACCCCCAGTTCGCTCTGCACGCTTATGTCGCCCCCGTGCTGGCGGACGATGCGCTGGGAGACGCTCAGGCCAAGTCCCACCCCCCCTATCTTGGTGGTGAAAAACGGGCTGAACAGGCTCTCCTGAGCTTCGGGCGGCATCCCCCCGCCGGTGTCCGCCACCTCAATGACGGCCATGCCGTCCTGAACGGACGTGATGACCGACAGCGTGGCCTGTTCCCTGTCCTCCATCGCCTCCATCGCGTTCTTGATCAGGTTCAGCACTACCTGCTTTATCATCTGCGGATCGGCCATTATGGCCGGCAGGTCCTCAGCAAGCGACGTCCTGAGTTTGATGCCGGCGTCCTCCATCTGCTGGTCGAACTGGGAGAGGGTCTCCCGGACCAGCTCGTTGATGTGCGTGGGCTCCTTGTTGGGCCGCAGCGGGCGGGTATAGTCCAGCACGTTGACCAGCGTGCGCTCCAGTCGCCGCACTTCGTCGTGAATGATAGTAGCGTTGCGATGCGTGAGTGAGTCCTCTGGATGGCGCCGCGCGATGGAGGCTGCGAACCCGCCTATCGTTGTTAGCGGGTTGCGGATCTCGTGAGCCAGGTGGCCGGCCATGCGGCCGACACTGGCCATGCGCTCGGCGGCAATCAGGCGGTCGCGGGTTCGCTGGATCTCCTGCAACTGCATGCGGATCCTCTCGTAGGCACGCGCGTTGGCGATGGCCAGCGATGCCTGCCGGCAGAACATCTCCAGCAGTTCCACCTGGTAGCGGTCAATTGTCTTGCCGGAGTACTTGTTGTCGGCCAGCATCACACCCAGGGGCTCGTCTTGCGCTGCCAGCGGCACGCAGACGAACTCCTGCAACCCCAGGGCTTCAGCCAACTGACCACTGAGCCGCGCGTCGGCCCGGGCATCGCCCACATAGGCCGTCGAACGGCCCAACAGTGTGCTGACCAGCGTGCTTTCCTCATCGGCCAGGGGTATGCGTATCGAGCGCACCCGTTCGGTCAGTTCGCGGTCGCTGTCGGACGGGCTGGTTGGCTCCAGCAGTTCATCAATGGTGGGATGGGCCTCGTCCAGTTCATGCCAGATGCGGCTGGCCTCCTCTGCGCTGGTGGGTCCGACGGCCATTTCCCCCTGGAGATACTCGCCGTCCTCGTCAAGCAGGAACACGGCGGCCCGGTTGCAGCCAATGGCGTGGCCGGCCGTCACGCAGGTCAGTACCAGGTGAAGCACCCGCTCCAGGTTCAGGGTGGTGTCCACCTTCTCGGTCAACTTGCTTATGAGGCGGAGCTGCTCGTTCTGGCGCCGCTGCTCTGTTACGTCGAGGCTAAGCACCACCAGCCGGGTCTCGGCCATGTCGGCCGGAGTGAAGATCTGCTGATAGCAGTGCCACTGCCCTGCCCGGTCGGTGAACTCGTGCAGTCGCGTGATGGCCCGTCCGTCCAGCGCCGCGCGGAGAGCCGGACACTTCTCCTCCGGACTGCGCCCGCACAGGTACACGTCATGGCACGTCTTACCCAGGTCTTCCTCATCCAGGCCGAACCACTCCGTCAGTGTGTTGTTGGCCCACTGCAGCTTCAGATCGGCGTCGAAGAGCGCCAGCCCGGCCCCCATTGCGTCCACCACGACCTGGAGCATATCTCTCTCGCGGCGCAACTGCTCCTGGGCCTGCTTCTGCTCGGTGACATCCACCAGGTAGGAGGTGAAGCCGACGTGCACGCCCTCGCCATCTTCCAGCGGAACGCGTGTCTCCCGTATGGTCCGAGGCGTGCCGTCCTTGCGCAGCCAGGCGCGCTCAGTCACCACGCGGCCTGCCGCTTTGCATTCCCGCAGTGCTTCCTGCAGGTCGTAAGGTTCGGCGGCGAAGTCCGCCGCCGTCTTCTGGTCAATCACCTCCGAAGCCGTGTAGCCAAGCATGGCCTCGCAACTCGGCGTCCAGTGGGTGTAGACTCCCCGCGTGTCGGTGCTGGTTATGCCCACCGCCGTGCTGCGAACGATGTTCGCCAACTGGCGATGGGCCCGCTCCAGCTCATGGCGGTCACGCGTGCGCTGATCCATCATCCTGGCGTTCTGTAACGCCACGCCAATGTGGGGCGCCACGTGTTCGATGCCGGCGATGTCGCTGTCGGGGAAGTCGTTCTCCCGGTCGGACAGCAAGTGTATCACCCCCAGGACCTCTTCCCCCCGCCGGACGGGTACGGCCAGCTCGGTGCGCACCTGGTATTCTTCCTCGAACGCTATCAACCGGCGGGAGTCCCGTTCCAGGTCAGTCGCCCGGATCGTCTCGCCGGTCTCGGCGCAGATACCGATGAAACCCTCCCCGACGGCCTGCCGGTAGTCCTGCGGACGGTATCGTCGCCCGCGCCCGGCCTCCGC
>JAWOCH010000337.1:0-5431 GCA_046483865.1 Candidatus Brocadiia bacterium
CGACTTCGGGCGCATCGATAAGAACTCCGCTCCCGGCCGCGTCGTGGTCAGCGACATGCAGGCGCTGGAGCACTTCTGGGGCACCAACTACGGCGACCCCGAGTCACCACATCCGGGCGGAGCCAACGTTCTGTTCGTCGATAACGCCGTTCGCTGGGCGCCCAAAGTCGAGCCCCAGCAGTGGTGGAACAGCGCGACCGACTGGTGGTGGCTGTCCAACCGGATGGGGTACGTTCCGAACCCCCGCACCGACGAGGACGCCCACTACGAGGAGGAGAGCCCGGTCGTCAAGCAGCAGCTTGAGCTGGACATGGACGACATCTACTGCACCGAAGAGGGCTGGGGCCCGACTGGCGTCGGCGGCATGGCCGGCGGCATCCTGCCGAGCCTCGCCGGCCTGGATCCAGGCGCCATCTGGGCACCTGCTGACGCCACCCATACGTCCCACCGCTGGTATGGCCACTACTGGTATACCCACGGTGCGTTGCCCTCCGGTGTTGTGGAGCCCAGCGAGCCGGACTACGGCGGCGCGAACCGTCAGCACCAGTTCTACGAGCAGCGCGGTATCTTCGCCAACGAGCCGCGTTGGGACAAGTTCGACAGCCGCTGTCTCGTGTCCGGACCCTGGAGTGTCACGGGCATGCCCAACGAGCCCTAAGGAGCTGCCCGCGTTTTACGCGTGAGGATCCCGCGGGGTCGGCCATCGGCCGGCCCCGCTTTTTTCATGCCCCCGCGCAGCCGAAGACCTTGAGCCTGTCGAAAGGCCGAAGGCCCCTGAGCCTGTCGAAAGGCCGACAGCCGGGCGCAGGGAGCCCGGGGGTCACCGAGTTGCCATCCTCACGGTCCGGAGGCGGGTTGAGAGTATGTAGCACGGCCGCCCTCGGCCGTGGTCGTTCTGTCGCCCGCCGGTTGACGGCCTTCGCAAGCGCGCATAGCAGGAGGCAAAGCGGACGCGCAGAAGCGCGTCCCTCCAACGGCACGTCACGGACCGTGCTCGTGGGCGGAGACGGTCCCTGGAGGGCCACGCTTCCGCGTGGCCGTCCCCCTCCGTTAGGTAGGCGCGGCGTCTCGGGCGCCGTACGGCGGCCCTGGTCCGGCGAGGACGCCGGACCTACCGATGTTTGGTGGCGAGCGCGTCCCTCCACCGGAACGTCACGGACGGTCTCCGCCGGGCGGACGAGGTCTTTGGAGGGCCACGCTCTGTCGTGGCCGCAGCCATACCGCTCAGTCCAGCTCCACCACCCGGCCCGTCTCGGCGGACTCGCTGGCGGCGTCGAAGACGCGCATCAGTTCGAGCATCTCGGCCGGCTTGACCGCCAGTTCGGCCTCCCCTTCGAGCGCCTCGGCGATGTTGCGGTAGTAGGACTTCCAGCTCCCCCGCACGGGTTCGAGGACGCACTCCTCGCGGCGGCGGTCCACCGGCGTGAACAGGCGCGCGTGTTCGTCGGCCGGCTCCTCGGCGGCGTCTATGTCGCCGTCGCGCAGGGCGGACTCCTGCGGGTCGAGGCCGTGCTTGACCAGCCCGCCGTCGGTGCCGAGCACGAACCATCGCGGCTTCGGCGCGGCGCCCAGGTTGCTGATCTCCACCTCGTAGAGCACGCCGCCCTCGAACTCCAGCACGATGTGGCCGTAGCTGCCGATGTCTATCTCCGGTCGGCGGTGCTGGATGCGGCAGAAGACGCGCCGCACCGGCGCGGGGACCAACTGGAGCGCCTGGTCCACCAGGTGGGGCGGCCAGTCGTAGAGGATGCCGCCGCTCTTGTCCTTCTCGGACCGCCAGCCGCGCGGCGTGCCGTAGCCCATGATGGCCGTCTGGAACAGGAACGGCTCGCCCAGCAGGCCGTCGGCGACGGCCTTCCGCACGGTCAGGTAGTCCCAGTCCCAGCGCCGGTTGTGGAAGACGCTCAGCAGCACGTCGTTCCGCTCGGCCGCCCCTATCATGTCCCGCGCCTCGTCGGCGTTCATGCACATGATCTTGTCGGTCACCACGTGCCGACCGGCGTCCATGGACCGCACCGCCAGGTCGCGGTGGGTGTAGTGCGGCGTGGCCAGCACCACCAGGTCCACCTGCTCGTCTGTGAGCAGCTCGTCCAGTCCGGGATAGGCAGCCACCTCCTGCTCCTCCGCCGCCCGCTCGCGCCGGTCCGGATCGCGCGTAGAGACGGCGTGCAGCCGCAACCCCGGCGCCTGCTTAATGAGGTAGCAATGAAACACCCGCCCCGCGTAACCGTATCCAACAACCGCTGCGTTGATCATCTGTCTGCTCCGTCCGATTGCGCACTAAGTTGGGCAGCTTCCGGACGCCGTCCCGGCCACATCTCCAGACACCGGGTAGGTCCGCCGTCTCGGCGGACCTGGCGCGGCGGGGACGCCGCGCCTACCCCAAAGAGGCTACCTGCGGCGTGATCTTGAGCAGGCGGCAGCAGTGGGGCTCCACCTGCGCGGAGACCATGCGGGTGTGGGTGCCCAGGTCCTCCCCGGCCCACAGGTCGCGCACGCGGCATTCGCGGCGGTCGTGGATGCCGAGGGCCTCCCAGGCGGCGGTCAGGGTCTTGCCGCGCTCGTCGTGGCGGTTGAACAGGCCGACGGCGACCGAGCCGTCCTGGAGGTGCTTTATCCAGGTCTCGGCGAAGTTGAACGGGCTCTCCGGCCCGCCCTCGCGGCCGAGGCGGTAGCCCTGCCGGCCGAGCGGGTCCTGGTCCACGGCGATGACTTCGGGATTGCTTATGATTTCGCTTGTGGTCTCGTTCATCGTGCGCACGTCGCAGCCGAGCATGAGCGGCGCGGCCAGGATGCACCACAGCGTGAAGTGGGTGCGGTACTCCTCGACGGTGCATCCGCCGGCGGCCACGTTGCCCTCCCCGTGCATGCCCACCACCAGCATGTCGGGATCGTTCCAGTGGCCGGGGCCGGCGTAGGGGTGGAGCTTGTGCTGCTGCTCGAAGCCGATGTTGGAGACGGACTGCCAGCTATCGCTGATGTCGCCGGTGGTGCGCCACATGTGCGCGCCGGCGCGGGTGGCGCCCCAGAGCCACGGCTTCATCATGCCCCACTCGCACATGCTGAACACGATGGGCCGGCCGGTCATGCGCAGGGCCTGGCCCATGCGCTCGTAGAGGGTCCGCCCGTCAACGCCCATGGGCTTGTTGCAGAAGTCGTATTTGAGGAAGTCCACGCCCCACTCGGCGAAGGTGGCCGCGTCCTCCTCCTCGTGTCCGTAGCTGGAGGGCCGGCCACCGCAGGTGAACGCGCCGGCGCAGGAGTAGATCCCGAACTTCAGCCCCTTCGAGTGGACGTAGTCCGCCAGCGCCTTCATGCCGCCCGGGAAGCGCTCCGGGTCCGGCACCAGGCGGCCGCTTTCGTCGCGCTCCATGCGCTCCCAGTGGTCGTCAATGACCACGTATTCGTAACCGAGGTCCTTCAGGCCGTGCTCGACGAAGGCGTCGGCAGTCTCGCGGATGAGGGCCTCGTCTATGTTCGGCCCGAAGGTGTTCCAACTATTCCAGCCCATCGGCGGCGTCGCGGCAAGCATGGGTTCCTCCTGCAGTGCGGTGATCGAGAGCGGCGAAGGTTAGCACGGGCCGGCGGTCGGCGCAACTCTACGCGAGCGCGAGGTCCACCGGATGGCGCTGCCCCGGTCGGCGCTCGCCGTCGCGCAGTATCTTCACGTCCTCGTATGCCTCCCGGATGCCCGGCAGGTCGCGTGGCAGTGGAGCGTCGTTCTCGACGGCCTCGACGAAGCGGTCGTAGACGGTGCGGGCGGGGGCCTGCGGTTCGAACTCGCGCCGCTCGCCTTCGCGGCAGGCGACGATGCGCCGGCCGTCGTCGGTGGACTCGTCGGTGATGCGCCAGCCCCGGTGGGTGACCATGTAGAAGAACTCGATGTGCTCCCGGTCGTTGCCCTCGGTGCTGAACACCTCCAGGTCGGCCGCCCAGGTGATGAACAGGTGGGCGGAGCCGCCCTCGAAGTCCAGCACCATGGACTCGGTGTCGGCGCAGCGCAGGTCCGGGTGGGCGAGCGTCTCGGAGGTGAAGGTGCAGTGCGTGGCCGGGCGGCCCATCAGGTAGCGGACGGTGTTCTGGTTGTGGATCATGGCGTCCATGAACGGCCCGCCGTTCTTGTCCGGGTCGGTGGCCCACTCGTTCCAGGTGGGATAGTGATGGAGCCATTCCTGTCGGTAGAGCGCCAGCCGGCCCAGCTCGCCGCCGTCGAAGATGCGCTTGCAGGTCTCGATGAAGGCGTCCTCGACGCGGCGGTACTCGACGCCGCAGCGCACGTTTCCCTCGACGGCGCGGACCATGTCGGCGCATTCCTGGACGCCGGGCGCCAGGGGTTTGGTGGCCAGGATGTGCTTGCCGGCCGCAGCGGCGCGCAGCAGCAGTTCACGCCGCGCCCACGGCGGCACGAACAGGCAGACGATGTCAACGTCCGACGCCTCCAGCACGTCGGCGTCGCTGCCGACAGCCCGGCCGCCGAGCCTGGCCGCGTAGTCCTCCGCGCGGGAACGCTCGAGGTCGTAGAGAGCCGTGACCTCGACCCGCTCGCTGCGGCTGATGCTGCGCCAACGCCAGCGGAGGTAGTCCCCGCAGCCGAGGATGCCCATGCGGTATGTCTTGCTCACTGTGTCCCCCCGATGCAGTTCCGTGTCCGGACCAACCGGTGGTTGAGAAAGCCTTGTCCGGCGGGGACGCCGGACCTACCTATCTTTCAGGAACGGGCCAGCCCGGACTCGTAGGCGGCGATGATCCTGTCCCACGTCTCGTTGGCCTGCTCGTCCACCTGACGCCGTGACTCGTCGGTCTCGAACCAGGCGAGCACGCGGCGGATGCCCTGTGCGAACGTGGTGGTGGCAACGAAGTCGGGAACGTAGCGCTTGATCTTACTGTTGTCAAACACGCAGCTATGCGCCTTGTCGCCGAGCAGGTTGCCCTCCTGCCCGGGGTCGAAGGCAATGATGAAGTCCGAGGGCACGTGCACGAGCTCCGGCTCCACGCCCAGCGCCCGGCCCAGTTCGCGGTATATCTGGTCCCAGGTGAGCACCTCATCGGACGTTATGTGGAACGCCTGCCCGATGGCCTGCTGATGCCCGAGCAGCCCGACCAGCCCCTTGGCGAAGTCGCCGTTCCAGGTCACCGTCCACAGGCTGGTGCCGTCGCCGGGGGCGATGATCTTCCTGCCCCGCCGCATCCGGTCCACAATCGTCCACGGTTTGTTCCAGCTACCGACCGCAACCGGTATCTGGCTCGGGCCGTAAGTGAGAGAGGGGCGCACGATGGTGACGGGAAAGCCGCTGTCGCGGTACTCGGCCATCAGGCGCTCCTCGCAGGCGATCTTGTCCCGCGAGTACTGCCAGTGCGGGTTGGCCAGCGGCGTGTCCTCGCTGATCAGGTAGTCGAGCGGCGGCTTCTGATAGGCGCTGGCCGAGCTGAT
>JAWOCH010000019.1:0-3458 GCA_046483865.1 Candidatus Brocadiia bacterium
ACCGAGCTGTCGGTCAGCTACGTGGACCACAACCTGCTGCAGACCGACTTCCGCGCGCCCGACGACCATCGCTACCTGCAGAGCGTGGCCGCACACTACGGCATCGTGTTCAGCCGGCCGGGCAACGGCATCTGCCACCAGGTTCACCTGGAGCGCTTCGGCGTGCCGGGCAAGACGCTGCTGGGCAGCGACAGCCACACGCCCACCGGGGGCGGGCTGGGGATGCTGGCCATCGGCTCCGGCGGCCAGGACGTGGCGTGCGCGATGGCCGGGATGCCGTTCGCCGTGACGGCGCCCCGGGTGGTTGAGGTCCGCCTGACCGGGCGGCTCCAGCCCTGGGTCAGCGCCAAAGACGTGATCCTGGAGCTTCTGCGGCGGCTCACCGTGAAAGGCGGCGTGGGCAAGGTATTCGAGTACACCGGCCCCGGCGTGAAGACACTGACCGTCCCGGAGCGGGCCACCATCACCAACATGGGCACGGAGCTGGGCGCCACCAGCAGCGTGTTCCCCTCCGATGACGTGACGAAGGCATGGCTGGCGGCTCAGGGCCGGCCGAAGGACTTCCGGCCCCTGTCGGCGGACGAGGACGCCCGCTACGACGAACTGGTCGAGTTGGAGCTGGGCGAAGTCGAACCGCTGATTGCCCGCCCCCACAGCCCGGACAACGTGGTGCCCGTCAGCGAAGAGGCCGGCACGCCGGTGGACCAGGTCTGCCTGGGCAGTTGCACCAACAGCTCCTATCGCGACCTGGCCCTGGCCGGGGCCATGCTGGCCGGCAGGCGCGTGCACCATGCGGTCAGCATGACGGTGAGCCCGGGCTCGCGGCGCGTGCTGGAGATGATCGCCCACAGCAGCAGTCTGGGCGCCATGGCGAGGGCGGGGGCGCGTGTGCTGGAGGTGGCCTGCGGGCCGTGCATCGGCATGGGCCAGGCTCCTCCGACCGGCGCAGTTTCGGTGCGCACGTTCAACCGCAACTTCGAGGGCCGCACGGGAACCGCCGATGCCGGGTGCTACCTGTGCAGCCCGGCCACGGCAGTTGCCTCGGCGCTGGCCGGATGCATAACCGACCCCCGCGGCCTGGGTGAACCGCCAGAGGTGGAGGAGATCGCTCACTTCCCCCTGGACGATTCCGGGCTGATCTTTCCGCCGGAGGACGGCGGGGACGTGGAGATCGTCCGCGGGCCGAACATCAAGCCGATACCGGTGCGGGACGCCATGCCGGAGAAGCTCGAAGGAGAGGTGCTGCTGAAGGTGGGCGACAACATAACCACCGACCACATCATGCCGGCCGGCAGCAAGATACTGCCCCTGCGGTCGAACATCCCCGCCATCAGCGAGTATGTGTTCGAGCGCGTTGATCCGATGTTCGCCAGACGCGCCGCGGAGAAGGGCGGTGGTTTCGTGGTGGCCGGGGAGAACTACGGGCAGGGCTCCAGCCGGGAGCACGCGGCGCTGGCGCCGATGTACCTGGGTCTGAAGGCCGTGCTGGCGAAGAGCTTCGCCCGCATTCACAAGGCCAACCTGGTCAACTTCGGCATCGCCCCCCTGACGTTCGAAGATCCGGCCGAGGCCGAGTGCATCGAGCAGGGCGACCGCCTGGCGATCCCCGACGCGCGGGTCGGCCTCGAACAGGGCGCTCTCACCGTGCACAACCTGAGCCAGGGGCGGGAGTTCGGCGTCCGCTGTGAACTGAGCAGCCGAGAACGGGAGATATTGCTCGCCGGGGGCCGGCTCAACCTGCTATGAGGATCGTGCCCAGTCGCATACGCACTCAACCAGCAGAGGGCGATACATGACGGATAAGCCGACCAGGGAGCCGCAGATCCCCTCCTGGGGGGAACGCGTCGAATACGAGTCCGGCCAGTTGGGCGTGCCCGATCAGCCCATCATTCCATTCATCGAAGGGGACGGCATCGGGCCGGACATCTGGCGCGCGACCCGGATGGTCACCGACGCTGCCGTCGAGCGAGCCTACGGCGGCGAGCGGCGCATCTGCTGGGTGCAGATCTACGCCGGCGACCGCTCCATCGAACTGTTCGACGAATGGATCCCCGAGGAGACGTTCGAGGCGATACGTGAGTTCCGCGTGGCCATCAAGGGGCCGCTGACTACCCCGGTGGGGGGCGGCCGCCGGAGCGCCAACGTCACGCTGCGCCAGACGCTGGACCTCTACTCCTGCGTGCGGCCCGTCTTCTGGGTGCCCGGCGTGCCCTGTCCCGTCAAGGATCCGCGCAAGCTGGATGTCGTCGTGTTCCGGGAGAACACAGAGGACGTGTATGCGGGCATCGAGTTCGAGGCGGGCACGCCGGAGGCCGAGAAACTGGCCGCCTTCCTGGCGGATGAGCTGGACAGCCCCCTGCGCGAGCACTCCGGCATCGGCATAAAGCCCGTCAGCCGGTTCGGCACCCAGCGGCTCATGCGCATGGCACTGCGCTACGCCATCGAGCACAACCGCGAGAGCGTCACCCTCATGCACAAGGGCAACATCATGAAGTTCACTGAGGGGGCGTTCAAAGACTGGGCCTACGAAGTGGCTGCGGCCGAGTTCCCGGACGTGACCCTCTCTGAGCAGGAGCTGTGGAACACGTTCGAGGGCTGCCTCCCGGAGGGGCGCATACTGGTCAAGGATCGCATTGCGGACGCCATGTTCCAGCAGGTGCTTCTGCGGCCGACGGAATACGACGTGATCGTCACCCCCAACCTGAACGGCGACTACATCTCCGACGCACTGGCGGCACAGGTGGGCGGCATCGGCATAGCGCCGGGGGCGAACATCGGGGACGGCATGGCCCTGTTCGAGGCCACCCACGGCACCGCCCCCAAGTACACCGGCCTGGACAAGGTCAACCCGAGCAGCCTGGTTCTGAGCGCGCGCATGATGCTGGACTACATGGGGTGGGACGAGGCGGCCGACCTTATACTGACCGGACTGCGCCACACCATCGCCCAGAAGACGGTCACCTACGACCTGGAGCGCCAGATGGAGGACGCCTACCTGGTCAAGTGCTCGGAGTTCGGGGAAGCCATCTGCGAGAACATGTGAGAGGTCCGCGCGTCGGGACGGGAGAGCTGCGATGGAGACGGTCAGCATAGGCGACCTTCAAGTCAGCCGGTTCATCCTGGGCTCCAACCCCTTCAGCGGGTTCAGCCACCAGGGCCATGAAGTGGACAGCCGGATGATCCACCACTACACCTGCGAGCGCATCAAGGAGGTCATGCGCGAGGCAGAGGGACTGGGGATCAACACCATCGTGGCTCGCGGCGACCATCACATGCTGAGAGTGCTGATCGAGTACTGGGACGAGGGCGGTGCGCTCCATCTCATCGGGCAGACCTGCCCCGAACTCGGTCCACCCCGGCGGACCATCCGGAAGCTGGCCGATGCCGGCGCGGTGGCGTGCCACGTGCATGGCGGCTACGCAGACCACCTGATGGCCAACGGGAGAATGGAAGACATC
>JAWOCH010000071.1:0-3115 GCA_046483865.1 Candidatus Brocadiia bacterium
GTCCAGCTCGGACACTGGGAACAACTCCAACTGCTTGCGCAGCCAGCCATCGGTCTCTGAGGTCGGACCCCCCTGCGCGGGCGGTGGGGCTTTGTCCTCGGCGAACGCGTGGGCGTCGAGCACCTCCTCCCGGCTGAACTGCACCAGCTCCCGGAGCGTGTCCTGGTCCATGGCGCAGATGCTCGCGCAGAGCAGCCCGGCGGTTGCCAGCAGAACGGCCAACGTGACAGTCATCGTGGTGCGACCTCCTCTCTCACGCATGTAGCTTGCTCCGTGAGGGCAGCCCCCGGCCGGTGAACACGCCGGGTATCCCGAGCCAGTCCGATGGGCGGCTTCTACCGCCCATTCGACGCCGTGTCAAGCAAGACCGCGCCGGCGCCCGCTGTTCGGACTTTTCCGCTGCAGCCGCTGAGGCCCCGGCCACCGCGAAGGCGGGCTCGTCCACCGGCAGCTTCAGCGGCGGCGCCCCGTCCCCCTCTGCCTGTTCCCGCAGGGCCTTGAGCTTCTCGTCGAGCCGGCCGCGCAGACCGCCGACCAGAGGAGGGCTGCTTGCGAGGGCAACGGGCGGATGGTAGACTCCTCGGCGCGTATGGGTTGGCCAGCGAGTGCAGGAACGGAGGCGGAGTATGGCCGTGGACCGCAGTGAGGTCGAACGTAGAGTCAAGGCGACGGTGGCCCGGGTCCTGGACCTCGAGCCCGAGCAGGTAACGGACGAGAGCAACTTCATTTTCGATCTGGGCGCCGACAGCCAACAGAGCGTCGAGATGGTGGCCGCCTTCGAGGAGGAGTTCGACATCGAGATGGACGAGGACGAGGCGCTGGCCGTGCAGAACGTCCGCGACGCGGTGGAGTTCATCTCCGAGATACTCGACCAGTAAGCTGGACGCCGAGTCGCCCTGCGAATGGCCGTCGAAGGGGACGCGAATCACACGTGGACACTCTCGGCGCTCCAGTTGCACTCCAAGAGGCTGACCATCTGCGGCAGTGATCCCGCGGTCGAGTCCAAGGCCGGCACCGTGAGTCACCCCGAGAGCGTCGAAGACGTCAATCTGGAGCCGGTACAACTATAGGGCGAGGACAACTGTTCCTTTCGGCCGGAGCAAGACGTGGAGTATCGGTCGCTTACCGCGCAGGAGATCAGTGAACTGGAGGATGCCGGCTGCCACGCCGAGGAATGGTCCCGCGTGCTGGTGGCCGAAGGATTCAGGCCCGGCGCCGTTGCGCGCTGCACTTTCAGCGGCGCCGTGCGGCTGGGTGCCTTCGAGGAGCCGATCCGGCACGGAGCCACCCACCTGCCCTCGGGCGTGAGAGACTCGTACCTGCATGAGGTCACGGTCGGCAGCAACTCCCTGGTGCAGAGCGTGGGCCTCCTGGCCAACTACGATGTCGGGCGGGAGGCGTGCATCCTGAGTTGCGACTCCCTCACTGTGGAGGGGGAAACGTCTTTCGGCAACGGCGTCCGAATCGAGGTGCTGAACGAGGGAGGCGGCCGTGAGATCCCGTTGTTCGACCGCCTCAGCGCTCCGGTGGCCTACCTTGCGGTCTGCTACCGGCACCGACCCCGCCTGGTCGACGCCATCGAGCAGATGGTCCGGCATTACGCGGCAGGGAAGGAAGGCACACGGGGCGCCATCGGCGAGGGCGCGCGCGTGCTCAACTGCCGCACGATCAGGAACGTGGCCATAGGGGTCCGCGCCACGCTGGAGGGCTGCACCCTCCTGCAGAACGGAACCATCTGCTCCAGCGCGGAAGCGCCGACCACCGTGGGTGCGGGAGTCACGGCGTCGGACTTCATCATCGGCACCGGCTCGGTCGTTGACGGCGGGGCGATGCTGAAGCAATGTTTCGTGGGCCAGGCCTGCAGGATCGGCCGGCAGTTCTCCGCCGAGGGATCGGCTTTCTTCGCCAACACGGAATGCTTCCACGGGGAGGCCGTTTCCGTGCTTGCCGGACCGTACACCGTCTCGCACCACAAGAGCACCTTGCTCATTGCCGGCGTGTTCAGCTTCTACAACGCCGGGTCGGGCACCAACCAGTCCAACCACATGTATAAGCTGGGGCCCCTCCATCAAGGCGTGGTGGAGCGGGGCAGCAAGACCGGCAGCTCCAGCTACCTGCTGTGGCCCAGCCGCGTGGGCCCCTTCACTGTCGTGCTGGGGAAGCACAGCGCCCACTTCGACACCGGCAGCCTGCCGTTCAGCTACATTGATGAGAGCGATGGCCGCTCGGTTCTCTGGCCGGCTCTGAACCTGTTCACCACGGGCACGAAGCGGGATGGGATGAAGTGGGCTGCCCGTGACCGCCGCACCGATCCGGAGAAACTCGACCCCATCCGCTTCGAGGTCTTCTCCCCACTGACCGTGGGGCGGATGATGCAGGGCATCGCGGAGCTGGAGGAGCTTTACGCGTCGGCCCCGCGCGAGCAGGAATACGTGCGGCACGTCGGCATCGACATCAAGCGGCTGCTCTGCCGGAGGGCCCCCAGGCGCTACCGGATGGCCGTGGAAGCCTATCTGGGCGAGACGCTCGTGCGCCGCCTGGAAGCGGCTGAGGACCCGGCCGACGCGCTGGCCCGGCCCTCCGCCGGCGCCGCCGGAGAAGGTGACTGGGTCGACTTGCTGGGCTTGCTTGCGCCACGGGGCCAGGTCGAGAGCTTGTGCGATGCGGTCGAGCGCGGTCAAGTGGACACCCTGGACGCGCTCCAGGGAAGGCTTCAAGCCCTGTGTGACGCCTACGAAGATCACGAGTGGGCGTGGGTCCTGGCTGCGTGGGAGGAGTGGCACGGCGAGGTGCCGGCGAAGATGAGCACAGCAGAACTGGCCGGGGTCGTCCGTGACTGGGAAGAGACGGCGCTCAAGCTGAACGCCATGATCCTGAAGGATGCGCAGAAGGAGTTCGATCAGACGAGCCGCATCGGCTACGGCAGCGACGGGGGGGGCGAGGCGCAGAGCAGGGACTTCCAGGCAGTGCGCGGAGAGTTCGAGACCAACGAGTTCGTCAGGACGCTGCGGGAAGAATCGGAAACCATCCGCGCCCGCGCTCGAGCTGTGCTCAGCGCGCTTGGGGCGGCGGGTGAGGAGTGACCCCTGCGGGTCAACCGGAGATCTGAGGCAGG
>JAWOCH010000095.1:0-8127 GCA_046483865.1 Candidatus Brocadiia bacterium
CCAACCGGTCAGTCTTGCCAGCAGGTGCGCGTAGTGGATGAAGTTCGGCCACGAGACATCGTTCGGCACGCCGTGGTCGCAGCCGGGGATGGAGCCGCCGTCCCGGACCACCGGCTCGACGCGGCGCAGTTCCTCCTCGATGGCGCGGCCGCCCCTGGCGATGGCCCGCTTGTCCACACCCATCCGGTAGGCCATCCGCCGTCCGAACCGTTCGCGCATGGCCACTATGTCGTTGCCGGCGGCGACCTCGATGGGGTCGCAGACGTTGATGCCCGACTCGATCCAGAGCGGCACCAGGCTGTCCACGCGCCCGTCGGAGTCCATGTCCACGATAGGCACCCCCGCGCCGCGCGCCTCGGCGACCCACCGGTCGTAACTGGGCTTCAGGAACCGGCGGGCCATTTGCGGGGATATCATGGGCTTCTCCTTGTAGGCCATGTCCTCGCTGATGAACACGCGATCCACGGCCCCCGCCTCCAGCAGCGGCGCCATGGTGCGCGAGACGAACTCCGTCCAGAATGCGCACATCTCCTCCACCAGGTCCGGATCATCCAGGAACATCAGGCAGAGCCGCTCGAACCCCACCCACTCGCGCATCTGCCAGAACGGCCCAGGGAAGGCGACGGTAGAGACGTAGTCGCGCTCCCGCAGTTCCGCGCACCGGGCGGAGAAATCGTCCGGAAACCGCCCCGGCTCCTCCGGGTCGTATCGCTTCTTCATCTGCTCCCAGTCCCGGCGCGACTCGACCGGCAGCCTGATCCACTTGCGCGTGACGAAGTCCACCGCATGGCGCAGGTAGCTGGGGTCGAACCGGTCGGAGATCTCGCAGACGTTGCCCTTCCAGTCCTGGACCACGTAGTGGCCGTCCCGGTGCTCCAGTATCTTCTCCTCGAACTCCGGCATCATGCGGAAGCTGACGCCGTGCTGGACGCGCGGCCTGGTCTGGGGCAGGTCCAGTTCGAGTTCATCGCAGAGGGCATCCAGCCAGGGCCGGTCCTCGGGCAGCCCTTCGGAGCGCCAGCGCGCCCGTGTGGACTCCCGGGGCCAGCCCGGCTCGAAGGGAACGCGCTCGGGCCGGCGGAACTGGAGCGCGGCGATGTAACGCGCGCGGCAGGTGGGACCGTCCATGGGCTGGGATCCGCTCTGTTAGCTCTCGCGGCGCCGGCTCTCAGACCAGCGCGCCGCTGCAGGAAGAGCCGGCACCCGCCGTGCAGCCGAAGCAGTGACGGCCCGTCACCACGCGCCGAGAGGCCAGCTCCTGCGGCGAGAAGGAGCTTACGTGCCCCGGCACCTCTGCGTCAACCGGCCTGTCCAGGGCGAGGTTGAAATCGCAGTCGTAGAGCGTTCCGTCCCACCCCACGGTCACCTGGTGGCGGCACATGAGGTCCTCGACCGTCGCTGGGTTGAACTCCTCGGCCAGCGACTGGCGGTATGCCTCCTCGCACCCTTCGGAGCGCAGCGCCTCGAGGAAACGGCCTATGGGCATGTTGACGATGGTCAGCAGGCTGTTGAACCGGAGGCCGAAGCGCTCCTCGAATTCGCGGCGGTAGTCGGCCTCCAGCTCCCGCTGATCCGGCGGCAGGGCCGGCCCGCCGGGGTTGTAGACAAGATCCAGGCGCAGGCCCGGCTCCCGGCCGTATCCCAGGCGGTTCAGAAGCCTGATAGCCCGCACGCTCTGCTCATAGACGCCGGCTCCCCGCTGCGCCCGCACGTTCTGCTCCAGGTAGCAGGGCATGGACGCGACCAGCCGGACGCCTGAACCGGCGTAGAACCCGGCGATGCCCTCCCCACCCGGCTCGAGGAGAGCGGTCAGGTTCGTCCGCACCTGCACGGGATGGCCCAGTTCGCGGAGGCGCTGCACCAGCCACAGCAAGTCCGGGTTCAGCTCCGGGGCGCCACCGGTTATATCCACCACTTCAGGCTGGCACGCGTCAGCCGCTTCGCAGACGGCTTCAATCACGCCCCGGCCCATCAGCTCAGAGCGTTTCGGCCCGCAGCTCAGGTGGCAATGGCTGCATGTCTGGTTGCAGCGTAGGCCAACGTTGACCTGGAGGGTCGAGACTCCCTGGCACTGAAGTTCCCGCCCAAGCGACTGCCGAACGGCGGCTGCAAAATCGTCGGTGCGGTTCTCCATGCTGCTCACGGCCACTACCCCCTGATCAACCCGGCCCATCTGCGGGCCACCCGCCATCCTAACTGCCTCTGAGGACGGCGGCAAGAGGATGGCAAGAGCCAGGCCCGCGCGCCCGGGCCTGGCGTGGAATGGCGCTGCGACGGCGGCTTCGCTGTTGCACGGAGAGCCCCTGTTCGTGTAGAATGACCCGTTGCAGGGGAGGCGCAGACGAAGCCGGAACAGGGGATGTATCTGGCGTAAGTCGCGTGCCAACCGCGCTTTACCGATGGCCTGAGAAGTGGGGGACGGGCCGCAATAGAGTTGATAGAGCGCCAGGAGCGTCAGAGAGTGAACAGAAAAGAAATGGAGCAGTTCCGCCAGATGTTGCTGGACCTGAAGCGCAAGCTGACCAACAACATCAACCACCTGCAGAACGGCGCGCTGAAGACGGCAGGCGAGTCCATGGGAGACCTTTCGGACGTGCCCACCGAGCCCATGGCCGACCGGGGGAGCGACAACTTCGCCCAGGATCTCATGGTGCGTATCCTGCAGGACTGCGACGCCGAGGTCTGCGACATCAACCTGGCCCTGGACAAGATAGAGGAAGGCACCTACGGACTGTGTGAGGACTGCTCCGAGCCCATCAGCCGCAAACGGCTGAAGGCCCTGCCCTTCGCCCGCCTGTGCATCGGGTGCAAGCAGGAAGAAGAACGCAACATGGCCCAGGAGTGAGCCGCCCTCGGGTCGTGCCCTCCGCGCCCCCACACGACGCTTGCCAGCGGGTATTTACTTGAGCCTGATCCGGACATGCATGGCAGCCGGCCGGCGGTATTTCTGGATCGCCGCCGGGCTGGCTCTGGCAACCGACCAGGTCACCAAGGTGATCCTGTGGCGCAGACCGGCGCCCGGCCGGGGGGCGACAACACTCATCCCCGGCCTGCTGAGGATCATCCCCCACTCGGGCAACCGCGGCGGCGCGATGGGCCTGCCCGGCGGGCCGACCTTCTACGCCTTTGCAGCTCTTCTCGGGCTTGGGCTCATCGCCCTGTTCTTCCTGACCACGTCGTCGCAGAAGGGCCTGGTCCACGCCGCGCTGGGCCTGCTGGCGGGTGGGGCGATAGGCAACCTGATAGACCGTCTTGCGCTGGGATACGTGCGCGACTTCGTGGACCTGCACTGGCGGGGCGCCTATCACTGGCCGACCTTCAACCTGGCGGACACGGCGATCTGCGTCGGGTTTGTGCTGATATTGTGGGATTTTCTCTTCGGCCCCGGCACGGAGTATCCGCAGGAAGCAGGGGGCGAAGAGCGCGCCTGAGCGCCGCGGGTGCCGTTTTGGCTTGCACGGAGCCTGCATGCTGGTAAAATCCCTCGTGGCACCGGCGGGGCTTGCCGTGCCCGTCTGCCTGTTTCTCTCGACCGGACCGGCCTTCTCCCATGGCACACCTCATAGTCCAGAAAGGCAAGCGTGAGGGAGAGAGAATCCCCCTCTCGCGCGTCACCTGCATCGGACGCGGTATGGACATGGACGTGCGGCTGGACGACTTAACCGTGTCCAAGCGGCACGCGCGCATCCTGCGCAATGAGAAGGGCCACTACGTGCTGGAAGACCTGGCCAGCAGCAACGGCACCTTCCTGAACGGCCACCAGATTACCACCAAGCAGCTCACCGAGGACGACGAGATAGCCATCGGCGCGACCTCCTTCGTGTTTCATCGGCCGGAGGACGAATCGCTGGAGATGCCGGTGCCGGAAGAGGAACTGCTGGACATCAGCAAGGAGGACACCACCTCCACCAAGGTGCGCACGTCGGTGGACGCCTCCTACGAGCCCGCCAGGGAAGTGGCGATAGGCGAGACCACCGTCGAGGAGTTGTCGCGGGCCAACTACCGCCTGATGACGCTGTTGGAGATCGGCAAGTCCATCGGCACGGCGCTGGACGAGGACGAGTTGCTGGGGCGGATTCTGGACCGGCTGTTCGAGGTGTTCCCGGAGACCAACCGGGGGTTCATCATCCTGCGCGACCCGGAGACCGGGCGACTGACTCCCCGCAAGCGCCGCGTCAGGAAGGGCCCCATCACCGAGGAGGAACGGCTCCAGGTCAGCGAGACCATCCTGGAATACGTCCTGGAGCACAAGCAAGGCGTCCTGCTGGACGATACCAGCGAGGACGACCGCCTGCCCACCAGCCAGAGCATGCTGGACTTCCAGATGCGCTCGGTCATGTGCGCACCGCTGAAGTACGAGGACGAAGTGCTGGGCTTCATCCAGTTGGATACCGACCGCATAGCCACCAACTACGACGAGGAGGGCCTGACCCTCCTGGTGGGCATCGCGAACCAGTGCGCGCTGACCATCGCCAACGCCCGGCTCCACCAGCAACTGGTGCGGCGCGAGCGGCTGGAGCAGGACCTGAAGAATGCCCGCCGGATCCAGAACAGCTTCCTGCCCCAGGATCCGCCGCAGGTCGACGGCTACACCTTCGAGGACGCCTACTCGACGGCCCTCGAGGTGGGCGGGGACTTCTACGACTTCGTCGAGCTGCCCGGCGGCCGCGTCGTCATCGTGGTGGGCGATGTCAGCGGCAAGGGCATCACCGCCGCCCTGATGATGGCCAAGATGGCCAGCAACGTCCGCTTCTTCGGCACCACCCAGCCCGGCCCCAGCGCCCTGCTCGAGCGGCTGAACGAGGTGGCGCTGACCAGCGAGACGGACATGTTCGTGACCGTCCTGATCATCTACCTCGACTACCGCAACCACTCCCTGCGCCTGTCCAACGCCGGTCATTGCTACCCGTTGCTGCGCAAGGCATCCGGCGAGGTGCAGCGCATCGAGGGGGGCAACGGCTTCCCGGTGGGCATCATGGACGAAGCCGAGTTCCCCGAGGTGGCGCTGGACATGGACCCATGCGACGTGGTCTGCCTGTTCACCGACGGCATCGTCGAGGCGATGAACGAGGAGAAGGAGCAGTTCGGCTACAACAGTCTTTGCGACCACGTGGGCGAAGCCGGACACGAGCCCCGGGATGTGGTGCGGGGTGTGCAGAAGGCCATTCGCGACTTCGTCGGCATGGCCCCCCAGAGCGACGATCTGACCCTCGTCTGCTTCGGACGGAACCCGGAGGAAGAGGAGCCGGCGGAGGAACAGGAACAGCCCCAGGAAGACCAGCAGTAGCGAGGATCCGGCCCGCGTCGGCCGTAGCTTCAGACTTCAGGCTTCACTCTCACCCGCCTGTCCTCCACCACCAGCCGCCCGCCGGCATACAGATTGATGGCCTCCGGGTACGCCTGCTTCTCCTTCTCGAAGACCCGCGCGGCCAGCGTGTGCGGGTCGTCCCCCTCCTCCACCGGCACGGCCTTCTGCACGATGATCGGGCCGTGATCGTACTGGTTGTCCGCGAAGTGCACCGTGCAGCCGGTCACCTTGCAGCCGTAATCCAGCACGGCCCGGTGGACGCGCTCCCCGTAGAAGCCCTGCCCCCCGAATGCGGGCAGCAGGGCGGGATGGATGTTCATCACCCGGCCGATGTAGTGCTGCGGCATGTGGTAGAGGCTGAGGAAGCCGGCCATCGCCACCAGGTCCACGTCGGCCTCGTCCAACTCGGCGGTGATGGCCTCGCTGAAACTCTCGGTGCTGTCGTGGGCGCGGCGGCTGACGGTGACGGCCGGCACGCCGTGCGCTCGGGCGCGCTCCAGCCCGTAGGCATCGCCGCGGCTGGAGATGACCTTGACCACCTGCGCGTTCAGCTCCCCGGCCTCGGCCAGGTCCAGGAAGTTCTGCAGCGTCCGTCCTCCGCCGCTCAGCAGCACGCCGAGTCTGATCCTCGAGCCCATCCTTGCCTCCGTAGGTCCATGCCGTTCAGGGGGGATACTGTCGCCATCTCTGGCCGTCTTGTCAACCGAACGGGCGTCAAGCCGGGGCCACGCCCTCGACCGCTGAAGGCGCTTGTGGGCGTCGCCTAACGCCATTACACTCTCCGCCAAACACCGACGGGAGCGAATGCAATGTGGAAGAGAGCGATCTGCGCGCTGGTTCTGCTGGCCCCGGTCGCCGGCGCCTTCCCCGCCGACGGGAGGATGGAGATGGACATCGAGCGCGACCACGTGGCGCTGACGGGCACCTGGCAGCAATTGGATGAGCATCCCGAGGAGGAGGTGTGGCGGCCGGCGGTCGCGGACAGTCTCGGCCCGTGGAAAGACTTCGACCTGCCGGGGGCGCTGGCGCACTGGAGCGAGCGCGAGCGGAACCTGGAGCGACAGTGCGCGTGGCTGCGTCGCACATTCGAGCTGAACGGGCAGCAGGCCGCCCGGCAGGCCGTCCTGCGCTGGGGCGGCATCCGCTTCGGCGCCGCGGCCTGGATCAACGGCGTCCGCGTCGGCGCCCACCCCACCATCGGCCCCGCGCAGCTCCTGGTGCCGCCGGGCACGCTGCGGGCGGGCGAAAACGAGATCACCATCCGCGTCCGCGGCTGGGGCAGCCTGGCGAAGTCCGACAACGGCACTCCGCTGATCCCCGTCGGCGCCGATCTGCACTGGGGCGCGAAGTCCATGAGTGCCTACGACGACGTGTGGCTGGAGTTCTACGAGCGGGCCTACATGAAGTGGCTCCTGGCCGTGCCGGACGTCGGGGACCGGGCCGTGACGATGCGGGTCTGGTTCGATGCCGCCCGTGAGCTGCCGGAGCAGGTCGAGCTACAGGCAAGATGCCTGCTGCCGGACGGAGCCGAGGCGGGCTCGGCGTCGGCGACCGTCTCCCCGTCAGAAGGACCGGTGGCACTGCGCGTGCCGCTGGAGGAAGTCCGCACCTGGACCCCGCGCGAGCCGTTCCTCTACCGCGCCGTGGTGACGGCGCGGACCGACGAACAGGTCTGCGATGAGGCGAGCTTCCGCTTCGGCATGAGGGACGTGGCCGTGAGGGACGGCCACTACCGCCTGAACGGCCGGCCGCTGTGGCTGCGCGGCTCGAACCTGGTGCACGAATGGACCTGGTGGGGCGAAGGATTCAGCCAGGAACCCAAGAGGTACCTGGTGGACGAGGGGCGCAACATGAACCTGAACTGCTTCCGCACGCACACACTGCCGCCGAACACGCGCTGGCTCGATGTCTGCGACGAGAACGGGACGATGATACTCGCCGAGTTCCCCACCACCATCAACTACCACGACATGGGCTTCACCGAGGAGCAGCGGGAGGCCTGGCACCGGAACGTGCTGCTCGACGCCACCGGCTGGATGACCAAGATATGGAACCATCCCGCCGTGGTCACGTGGGTGCTGACCAACGAATCGGCGTGGGACAACGAATGGGAGGCCGGACCGTTCCATCAGCACGTGGTCGGGCTGGACCCTACGCGCCCGACGCTGCGCACGGGCGAGACGGACGTGGGCACGCCGGACGCCGTGGACGTGCACACCTGCGACAACTACTCCTACGGGCCGACGAAGGACGCGTGGGCCACCTGCCGCGAACTGGCCGAGAACAAAGACCCCCAGCGCGCCCTGGGCAACAGCGAGTATATGAACTACTTCGATTCGGACGAAAACCGCCGGCGCCGCCGCCTCGGAGATCCACAGCACCCGGGCGCGAAGCTGGACTACGCCGAGTGCGCCGCCGAGGACACCGAGATGATGCGCCGGCTGGACTTCGACCTGATCCTGCCCTACATGTACGCCGGCTGGCCGCGCTTCCGGGGCAACGACTGGCGGCCCGACTACCCGACGCCCATGGCCGCCGCCCTGCACAGCGCCATGGCCCCCGTGCTGGCCAGCCTGGAACTGCTGGACCGCAACTTCATCGCCGGGAGCCGGGTCACTACGCCTCTGCATCTGATCAACGAGCTGCACCAGCCGGTGGAGGCGCGGCTGGAACTGATCATCACTCCGCATAACCCGCTGTTCGTGCCCGACGAGGAGGCGCTGGCGGCGCGCACCTGGAGCGCGCAGCGTACGCTGAACCTGCCTGCCGACTCGCACGAAGTGACCGAGGTCACCTGGCGCGTGCCAGACGAGGAGGGA
>JAWOCH010000098.1:0-8056 GCA_046483865.1 Candidatus Brocadiia bacterium
CAGGAGGGAACGTACAGCCGGTAGGAACCCGTCGAACTGAAGGCGCTGAAGTCAACCCACCAGACGTCGTCGCCCGACGGCTGGTCGTCGAATCCCTTGCTGGTTATGGAACCGCCATCGTTGGGGATAGTGTAGAGAACGTTGTCTGAGGTGTCGCGCACCTCAACGGTGCTGCCCGGATCGGCCGTGAAAATGGCTATCTTCGTATCGCTGGGACGATAGCCGAAGTAGTCCATCTTTATCGCCATCGAAACGGGCGCCGCCGACACGGAGGCCGACAGCAACGCCACCAGGAAAAAGACAACTGGAACAAGCCTGAGCACCAATCCTGACGTTCGCCGTTGCTTCGCCATTTCCTGACTACTCCTTACAGATTGATCCTAACCCCTCGGTTTTCCCCTCCGGCCGGCACGCACCGTCCGCAGTGACTCGTCGTGGCCGTCGTCTGGTCCAGTTCCGACCTCCTTTCCTGCAATCGCATCCGTAGGCTGCCGCCCTCTCTGCCAGTGGCGCAGGGAAGCTTGACGAAGTCGCGCCCCGCGTGCTGGTATCCTGGTCGGCGCGATGCGTTTGTGATGTTACAGCAGACAGGGGGCTTTGACCATTGCATAAGTCGCCGACATACTGTATTCCTACGTCCTGACATGGGCTATTTTGACGCCATCACATTCCTGGATGCGGGCAACGAACCCGCTTCCGACCAGCGGCGTGTTTGGGAAAAGCCTTCATGCTCGCTGCACTTCGCCCTGGAGGGGCGGTTGGATTTCGCCATCGGCGGTGCCGATGCAAAGCGACTCACCTCTCCGGTGGCTTTCTGGTGCCACCCGGGCCGAACCTGTCAGTTCGGCCCTACGGGCGAGGCGGGCTGGCACCACCTGTGGTGCCGCTTCGGGGGCCCGATGGGCAGACGCATCATCGAGGACGGGTTCATGCCTCTTTCTGCGGACAGTTACCTGCCCGTACGGGTTCCGGGCCTGTTCGCCGAGTGCTTCGGCAGACTGGTGGAGCTGGTGGAGGCGGCCGACCCGCGTCGGCAGCCTGACCGCGTGATGGCCCTTCAGCGGCTGCTGGCCATACTGTGGAAGGACTGGCACGGCGACCAGTCCGGCCCGCGTCACAGGCAGATGGAGAGCCTGGTCGGTGAGATCTGCGCCCAGCCGTGCGAGGAGTACGACTTCCGCCGACTGGCCCGGGAACGGTTCCACCTCTCTTATCGGCACTTCCAGCGCGTTTTCAAGGAACACACCGGCAGGCCGCCCTACGACTTCCTGCTGCAATGTCGCATGCGCTGGGCTGCTCGCCGGCTGGTTGAGGCTGACCTGCCAGTGGGCACAATCGCCCGTCAGGTGGGCTACGATGTGGCCGGGGAGTTCTCCAGGATGTTCAAAAGGAAGATGGGCATGTCACCCCAGCAGTTCCGGGAGTTCGGGCTGGGTGCGTAGAGGAATCGCGAGGATCAGATGCTGAACGTGGCGTTCTTCTCCGGGCCGGAGCCGCAGCGCATCGAATCCTGTCTGGGCTGTATCAAGGACGTGGACTTCGTGACGGTGGCGCTGAGCGGTGGCCTGGCCCCGGCGTTGCGCAGGCGGCTGCGGGGAGGGATGCGTCCGGACGTCGTCCTCATCGGGGGCGGAATTGCGCCGCAGGAGGTCCCTCAGGCCGTCCACGTGCTGCGGGCGGAGGCGCCGAAGGTGGCGGTTGTCGTCGTCACTGACCGCACTGGGCTGCATGCCCTTGAAGAGGTCCCAAAGGGGGCCCTGACCGCCGTCATCGCCTCGGAGGAGCTGGACCGGCTGGCGGGCATCCTGCGCTATGCAGCCCGTCCTCGGGTGCGCGAACGGGCTGAGCAGAAGGACTTCGCGTTCTTCGAGGCGCGACGGCCTGTGGGCGGCGTGTATGTGAAGGACACCGGCCTCAGATATGTCTACGCAGACACCACGTATGCTGCGCGACTCGGCCAACAGCCGGAGTCGCTTCTCGGGAAAACCGATGAGGAGTTGGCGTGCGAGGCCGACCTGGCGGGGGCCTCAGCCGAGGAAAGGCGCGTGGTCGAGTCGGGAGAACCGCTCGAGCGCATCGAGAGCATTGCTTTGGAGGACGGCGGACCGGTGGAGGCCCGGCTGATCCGCGCGCCCGTCCGCGACGACGAAGGGCAGGTCTGCGGAGTGTTGGGTCGGTGGGACCGAGCGGACGAACTGGGCGAGGAGCTGCGGCGCTTTCCGTCCAGCTTCCGCCTGACCATCGGAGCGGGAGGCGCCATGCTGAGCTGGCCGCCCGAGGCAGAGAAGCTGTTCTGGCGCGACGCCACCGAGGCGCTCGGCTGGAGTGCGGGCCTCCTGGTCAGCCCGGTGGACAGAGCGTATCTGCGGGAGCGCCTCCGGGAGTGCGGCACAAGTGGCCGCGCAGAGGCCGGCGATCTCACTCTGGTCAGGTCCGACGGTCTGTGGATGAAGGCCGACATGCAGTTGCGCTTCATCGGCTGTGGCGGGGCAGGGGCCGGAGCAACGGCTGCTGAGGGCACTATCACGTTCTGGCCGCCGCCGGAACCTGAGTATCCGCCCGGCTTCGAGAGCCCAGAGCACGTGCTGGATCCGATCCCCGACCTGACATATCGGTTCGACGTGCGCAACGGCACGTTCGACTATGTCAGCCGCTGGGTTGACTGCCTGCTGGGCTACCACCGGGAGGAGCTGGTGCAGATGGGCATGGCGGGAATGGAGCAAAGGCTGGAGCCGGCGGATCGCCGCCGAGTGCGGGAAGCCACACGGCGCCTTCTGAGGGACCGCACAGCCAGCGGCCCGACCCGGCTGGATTACTCATTCCAGGCCAAAGATGGCTCCAATGTCGGCCTGGTCGAGGACAGGTATGTGCTGCGAGCACGCGATGGTCGCCCTCAATGCCTGGTGGGCGCCATCCGCAGGGAAGGCTCGGATCGTGTGCTACGCGTCAGTGACACCGCCCGTTCTCTGCCGCGCGTGGCGTTGGAGACCCTCACGTTCAAGGACTGCGACCTGAATCTGGTCTGGACCTGGGACGTGGCTGCCCCTCCGCACGGCCTGGCCCCGGAGCGAGCCGTGGGGTTGTCCGACCTGGAGCTGGTGCCGCGCCACCTGGCCAGAGTCTGGCAGGCGGAGGACAGGGCCTTCCTGGAGACAGTCGAGGATGTGCCGTACATGGTCAGCGCGATGCACTACCGTGCGCTCTGGATGGACGTGCGGGAGCAGCGCAAGATCGGCGTGTTCGATTCGAAGGGCCGGCCCGCCGGCTTGCTGGTGACCAGGACGCGCGTCAAGCAACAGGACCTGGACGCACTTTCGGCGTACTGGACGGCGGTCGCCGTCTCCACTCCAGACGCCGTAATCGGCCTTGACCACGCGGGCCGGATAGCGGCCTGGAACCCCGGCGCGGAGGCGCTCTATGGCTACAGCGCGGAGGAGATCCGCGGGACGCGCCTCGACTACATCTGGCGCGATCCCGACAGCGACGTGTCCAGCTACCTGCGGCGGCTGGCCGCCGGGGAGATTATCCGCGGCGAGGAAGCGGCTCACCGCGCCGCCGACGGACACTGGTTCCCGGTCTCCCTGAGCATGTCCCCCGTGAAGGCCCAGGAGGACATCGTGATGGGATACGCCATAGTGGCCCATGACATGGCGGGAACGCACGAGGCCCGACAGTCCCTCCAGCAAAGCGAGGAACGCCTGCGGCGGCTTGTGGAAACGGTTTCCGACGGAATCAGCATCTGTGAATGGGAGCCCGACGAGGGCAGGCTCTCGCTGTGGCTGTGCAACGACCGCTACGTCTAGATGTCCGGCTACAGCCGGCAGGAACTGGAGGCGGCAGACGACCTGTGGCAACTGCGTACGTCCCTGGAATCGGAGCAGCAGCAGCGGCGCAACCTGCAGCGCCTCAAGGAGGGAATGCCCTGCACGGGCACCGCCTCCTGGAACCGGCCCGACGGCGCGGAGAACTACATCGAGTGGTCGGCGGCGGCCCTGCAGGAAGACGACCGCCTCACGGTCTACTTCGTGGAACGGGACGTGACCGCAAGACGACAGCGCGACGAGGAGTTGCGCCGCAGCCGAGATCGCTTCCATATTGCAGCCGAGCTGGCCTTCGAGGGTATCGCCATCGCACGCTGGGATGCCATGCGCGACACGCGGAAGCTGGTCTTCTGCAACGACCGGTTCGTAGAGATGTCGGGCTACACCCGCACCGAGCTGCGGCAGGCCTCCGACCTGGGACAGCTCCAGTCAGTCCATGAGGACCAGCAGGAGGCGCAGAAGCGATATGCCCACTTCATGAAGGGCATCCCCTACCAGGGACACGCGTCCTGGAACCGGCCGGACGGGCAGTTCAACATGGTTCAGTTCAGGGCGCTGTGCAGGAAAGTCGGGGACGACTACCATCTGCTGACCGTCGAGAGGGACGCAACCAAGCAGGCACGGCAGGGCCCGAGCGAGGAGTCCGGCGGGGGCTGAGGGACAGCAGGCCCGCGACGGCCCGCGGGACGTTGCGGCGTGCAGCCGACGGGGGCGGGATTTCCATTGATTGCTGTGCTGATCTGGGCTATAAAGGGTCCGGGTTCGAACAGCATCTTCCTTTGCGAACCCGGCGTTCTGAGTGCCCTGCCGGTCGGGGCAAACACTTCCGGCCGCAAGGGGCAATCGGAACGCGGCCGCTCAGCGGCGGTGAGGGGGAATCCGAACTCCGCCGCGGGCACGGGAAGACGGAGGGGGAAGACAGCCGGGTGGCTTCGGCTGCCTCTGTCCGACGCGTGCGCCCGCGGTATCCAGCAACGGACCGCGTGCCCAGAGTCCACGGCCAGGCGGTCACCCGCCAGGTGGCAGCGAAGCAGCCGACGCCTGAAGTAGACACCAGGTTCGCCGTGCGCTTCTCTACCCGTGGGAGGGACCGTGGACAAGTTCAGACTCGTAGTAGTGCTGGCTGTAGCTCTCGCAGTGCTGGCGTTGGCCGGTCAGGCCCACGCCGTGGACATAACGGTTGACGACAGCGTCACCTATCAGAGCATCACGGGGTTCGGGTCCTGCACCGCGGGATGGATCTCCTGGGTGGGCACCGACACCCGCACCCACGAGGCGTACTGGGAGGACCTGGGGGCTTCGATCTTCCGGATCAGCATGACCCCCGCCGCCCTGAATCTTGACGCCTGCAACGAAACCACCACCTACCTGGGACCGGACATTGACGAGAACATCGCCCTGTTTGACTGGAGCATCAACTCCAAGGGCGATCCCAACCCCTACGGGCCGATGGCGGCCGCCGCCGCAAGCAGGGCCATAGACGACTACACCATCGTGGGCGCCATCTGGTCCCCTCCCGACTACATGAAAGAGGGCTCCACCTGCTGCCAGGTGAACGAGAGCTGCGGCGGGCACCTGATCCAGACCAGTAGCAATCTGACCCAGTTCGGCCGCTATGTGGCCGCCTACGTCAAGGGCTGGTCCAACTACTGGGGGGTGGACCTGGAATGGGTCAGCCCTCAAAACGAGCCGGGCATGGGCGCCAACTACTCGAGCTGCGTCTACGACACCGAGGCCGGCGGCGCCATCGCCGAACTGCCCCCAGCCATACAGGCCGCCCGCGACGAGCTGGACGCCAACGGCCTGAGCTGGTGCAAGCTGACCGCCCCCGACGGCCCCTGGTATGTGAGCTGCTGGGACCACGTGCAGGACTTCTTCTTCTACGTGCGCGACATCCGCGATTACTGCCTGGCCGACCTGGACGGCTGGTCCATTCACATGAACAACTGGGACGACGCCCGGCAGGCATGGGACATCATCTGGAACGGCGGCACCGACCCGGAGCACACATCCAGGTCCTTCACCGGGCTGAAGACCGACGGGCTGCCGAACATGTGGATGACGGAGGTCTGCGAGGAGCCCTGCGACCTGAGCGGGGCCCTCGAAGTCGCCGAGAACATCCACAACGCCCTGGCGTGGGGCAACTGCGACGCGTTCATCTACTGGACGCTGACCTTCGGCGGCGCCTGCGAGTGGCAGACCCTCTGTGACTGGATCAGCGGCGTTGGGCCGAACACGTCGGCGCTGAAATACTGCGCCGCGAAGCACTACTTCCGCATGATCCGTCCGGGCGCCGTCCGCGTGGATGCCACGCCGATGGAATACGACACGACGACCAACTACCTGGGCGGCCCGGACGACGGCCTGTGCACCACCGCCTACAAGCACCCCACGAACGGCACGCTGACCATCGTCATCACCAACCTGAACGACACGGCCTACACGGCCAACATCACCAACAACACGGCACTTTCCATAGACTCCTACAGCGCGCGCCGCACCTCCTCCTCCGAGCGCTGGGCGAACGTCGGTCCCTACTACCCCAGCGGAGGGGTCGTCTCTGTGCCGGCACCGGCGCAGAGCATCATCACCCTGTGGGGTGGCGGCGAGGTGACGCCACCGGCCGCCCCCACCGGCTTGACGGCCACCGCCGTCAACGAACATCAGGTGGACCTGGATTGGGATGACAACACCGAGAGCGACCTGGACAGCTACACGGTCTACCGGGGCACCGCTTCGGGCGGTCCGTATGATTCCGTTGCCTCGGGGCTGACCACCAGCGCCTACTCGGACACCAGCGCAAACGCCTCCACCACTTACTACTACGTGGTTAGGGCGGTGGACACTTCACTCAGCGAGTCGGACAACTCCAACGAGGCGTCCGCTACCACGCCCAGTGATACAACGGCTCCTTCGGCGCCCACCAACCTGACGGCTGTCGCCGCCAGCTCCAGCCAGGTTGACCTGGATTGGGACGACAACGCCGAGACCGATCTGGACGGCTACAACGTCTACCGGTCCACCACCAGCGGCTCGGGTTACAGCTCCATTGCGACCGTCTACGGCGCCAGCAGCTACCAGGACTCCGGCCTGACCGCCGGCACCACCTACTACTACGTGGTGACGGCCCTCGATACGGCCGCCAACGAGTCCGGCTACTCCAACGAAGCCTTGGCCACGCCTCAGTCAGGGGCGGCCGACGCCGACATAGTGGCCGCCGCCGGCGTGCCGACCATAGACGGATCCGTGGACGCGGTCTGGGCGGACGCGAACAGCTACTCGATTGCCAACGCCCTGAGCGGTTCGACGGGCGGCACCGACCTGAGCGGCACCTGGCGGGCCATGTGGGACTCCACCAACCTGTATTACCTGGTGGAGGTCACCGACGAAGCTCAGCAGAACGATTCGACCGATGTCTGGAACGATGATTCGGTCGAAATCTACATAGACGCCGACAACTCTAAGAGCACGTCCTACGACGGCGTCAACGACTACCAGCTCATCTTCCGTTGGAACGACACGACCATCCACCTGGGCGCCAACTCGGCGACTGACACCACGGGCATGGACTTCGTCATCGCCGACACGACCGACGGTTACAGGTGCGAAGTGCTCGTGCCCTGGTCCACGCTGGGCGTGACCCCCTCGGCCGGCAGCCTGATCGGCACGGACGTGCAGATCAATGACGACGACGACGGCGCGGGCCGCGACGGCAAGGTGGCCTGGTATGCCACAGCCGACAACTCCTGGAGCGACCCAAGCACGTTTGCCGAGGCAGAGCTGCTCGCCGGCGGAGGGGACACCACCCCGCCCGCCGCGCCCACGGGGCTGACCGCCACGGCGATGAGCGACACCCGGATAGACCTGGACTGGGACGACAATACCGAGGGCGACCTGGCGAGCTACAACGTCTATCGCGACACCGTCCAGATCGCCACGGGCGTGACGGTCAGCAGCTACAGCGACACGGGGCTCAGCCCCGAGACGCAGTACTGCTACACGGTCACGGCGGTGGACACGTCGTCCAACGAGAGCGCTCAGTCCGCCCAGGACTGCGCGACAACCCAGGCCACGCCCGACACGACGCCGCCGGCCGACCCGACCAATCTGACGGCGACCGCCGGGGACGGGCAGGTGGACCTGGACTGGGACGACAACTCCGAGAGCGATCTTGCAAGCTACAGCGTCTACCGCTCCACCACGAGCGGATCGGGCTACAGCTCCATCGCTACGGG
>JAWOCH010000140.1:0-29424 GCA_046483865.1 Candidatus Brocadiia bacterium
CTTGATGGCCCGGATGGGGTCGCGGATCTTCAGCTTGCGCGAGAGGACGATCATGTCCTCGTCGCCGGACTGGACATGCTGCTTCTCGGTGTAGGATTCGAGTTCCGGCCCGCCCTGATGGATCAGCTCCGGCCGGATGTGGCCTTCCTTGTCGAGATACTGGCTCAGTTCGCCGCGCGCGATGCGGGCCAGGATCGCAAGGGCTTCCTTGCGGGTGAGCTGACAGAGTCGGTCGTTCTCCTCACGGAGGGCCTGAACGCGGGAAGCGACATGGGGTTTGGCGAATAGCTCAATGGCCCTTCGATTAACGGTTGCCGGCTTCATGTTGGCCGTGCTGTAGGCATGCCGGTAGGCGTCCGACATGCAGCCGTGCAAGATGTAGTGTTCAACGGCCATCGCCTGCTTGGGCGTCAGGCCGTGCTTGTCTTTGTGTCTGCTATCCATGCCGTTTTCCTGCCGTTTATGCCTGCGAGCCATCGTGTTCTCCTATCCTTTCGCCAGTATGACCAGGGCCTGCGACTGCGGGTCCAAAAGGGGGCGGATCGCCTGCCACAGGGGCCGGCGCCGCCAAAGCGTCTGGCCGTGCATTGCGGCCAGTTGACCGCTCTGCAGCTGGCCGGCGACTCTCTCAGGGATGGCGTGCCGCTCCCGTTCGGGGAGGTGCGCCCATCGCTGCCGGCGCGGTTCCTCCCTGTGCGCCTCAGCCCGCCTCTCGGCTTGCCACTGTCCCTGCGTATGCATGCGACGCGCCTTCGTACGACGGCAGTAGCTCTGCCTGCGCAGTGAGCGCCTTCTTCGTGGTGTTCTCCCACCCCCGTGCCCGGGCCTGCTGCGAGATATAGCCAATCAGCTCCACCCTGGCCGCCGTCTTTGCCTTGTTAAGCAACACACCTACGAAGTAGTCGAGGGGGTTCGACTTGAACTCTTTCGCTTGCTTGTCGGCAGTGACCGTCAGGGCGGCTTGCACGATCTGCCTGTCGGCCTCTGTTTCGAGCTTCGGCACGATGCCTGCCACAAACTCCAGGAATCGCTCTGTCAGCTTGCCGCCAACCCCTGACGCCTCAACCCTTGCCAGTGTTTCCAAGAGGCGGTCGGATAGCGGAAGCTGAGCGTCCACGAGTGTGTTCCAACTCGGCATACCTTCGGCACAGGCGCGCAACTCCTCTGTATCATCACTTGACGTTGCGGCGTTAGGAGTCTCCTGCTTGGACGTACTGGTCTCCTCCTTTGGTTCGCATTCTGCCACTGTGGCAAAAGGCGAATCTGGCTCCACTTTCGCGTTCTGCGCATGTGGCGTCCATGCTTCCTCTGCACCTGGTAGATGCAACTTGTACCTTGTAGCGCCGCTGAACGTGCCGTCGTCGCCGCGAAGCCGTTCTCGCTGAATGAAGCCGTCTGTTTCCAAGCCTTGCACGGCGCGGTTCACTGCCGCCACCGAGTAGCCGGTATGCTCGGCCAGCCGCTGTTGTGTCGGCCAAGCTTCGGCCTCTGCGTTCGCGTGCATCACCAGGGCCAGGAGCACATGAAGGCGGGCTCCGTGGAGCTTCCGTATGGCACCGCTGGTGAACAAGCGCCGATGCACGAGGATGAACCAGTCATCAGAGCTGCGGGCCTTGCCGCTATGATCCAGGTCCCGCCAGCGCTGGAAGATGCCACTGAGGATCGGTCCAGGCGTTGACGCATGTTCACTCACGAGCGCCCCTCCCTGACCTTGCGAAGGATGCCGGCTCGTTCGTCGGCGGGCAGCTTATCGAGCACTGTCTCACGATCCGCCGGGGCCAGTCTGCGCACCGCTTCCACGAGGGCGGCGTGCATACCATATGCATGGAACGGGTCCGCCAGAGTGCCCCCGTCCTGCCCAGGAACTGAGGGACGGGACATGGTAGAATGGTATTGAGCGCCGTTCTGCGGAGGGTTTGCGGAGGTTCTGCGGAGGGGCTGAGAATCGGGGCTCAGGTTCGATTCCCGCCGCCTCCACCATCCTTCGCTTCCGAACCTTTCGGGGGAGAGGTCCGGAAGCTGCGGCTGGCAAGCCATCTGCTGCGGCGACATGAGAGTGAGAGCGGGGGATTCGCGCCATAGCGCACGGTCGCCAGCCTTCTGCGCCGTGGTAGCTCCGGCTGCGAAGGCCAGATGGCGGATGTGGCGCCCCGGCGACTTGAGCGAAGGCGGGTTATTGGGGGAGGGGACGCCGTGGAACGTCGGGACTTCCTGAGGCTGTTGGGGGCCGGTGCTTTGTTTGCGACTACGGGGCGGACCTCGGCTTCCGGCAGCTCCCCCGGGCGCAGGCCGAACGTCATCCTCTGCATGGCGGACGACCAGGGCTGGGGCGACATGGCCTACAACGGCAACCCGGTCGTGAAGACGCCGCACTTCGATCAGATGGCGGCGGCGAGCCTGCGCTTCGACCGCTTCTACGCCGCCGCTCCCGTCTGCTCGCCCACCAGGGGCAGCGTGATGACCGGCCGGCACCCGAACCGCTTCGGATGCCTTAGCTGGGGCCGCACGCTGCGTCCGCAAGAGACAACCATCGCCGAGGCCCTGAAGGACGCCGGTTACGTCACCGGGCATTTCGGCAAATGGCATCTGGGGCCGGTGCGGGCGGGTAGCCCCCTGAATCCCGGCGCGTCGGGGTTCGACGAATGGCTGTCGGCGCCGAACTTCTTCGACAACGACCCCATCCTGAGCCGCAAGGGCACGGCGGTGCAGATGCACGGAGAGAGTTCGATCGTCACCGTGGATGCCGCCCTGGAGTTCATACGGAAGCACGCCGGCTCGCCGCGGCCGTTCCTGGCTGTGGTCTGGTTCGGCTCTCCGCACCGGCCGCACCGCGCCGCCGAGCGTTTCCGCGCCATGTACCCGAACCAGTCGGCGCGGAGGCAGAACTTCCTGGGCGAGATCACCGGCATGGACTACGCCGTCGGCAAGCTGCGGGAGGAGTTACGCGCGCTCGGCATCCACGAAGAAACGCTGCTGTGGTATTGCAGCGACAACGGCGGCCTGCCGGAAGGCGACACGGGCGGTCGCGGCACCAAGGGCAGCATCTGGGAGGGCGGCCTGCGGGTGCCGGGCATCCTGGAGTGGCCGGGGCGGATCGCCGCGGGCCGGGTGACCGACATGCCGTGCGTGACGTCGGACATCTACCCTACCGTCCTGGACATCGCCGACGCGCTGCCCGCCGACCAAGCGCGGCTGGACGGCGTCAGCCTGGCCCCGCTTCTGCGTGGAGGCATGGGGCGCCGTCCCCGGCCTATCGGCTTCTGGCACGATCCCGGCTACGGGCGGCCGATATCCAGCCGCAAGTTGATGTCCGCGCTTCTGAGGGCCCAGCAGGAGGGGCGGGAGGTGAACCCCCATACCTTCGGCGAGGATCCAGGACAGATAGCGCGGCGATACCCGGAAGACACCTTCCCCGGCCACTCCGCCTGGCTGGACTGGCCCTGGAAGCTGCACCGGATACAGGAGGAGGATGCCGTCCGCTTCGAGCTGTACAACTTGGAAGACGACCCGGGAGAGGGCACAAACGCGTCGGCGACTGAGCCGGAGCGCGCGGCGGTCATGGAGGCGGGGCTCGAGAAATGGCTTCGGAGCGTAGTCCACAGCCTGAACGGAGGCGATTACTGATCGCCCCTCTGCGTCGTCGCTGCGTTGCCTCCCCTTGTCCGGCGTGTTCCAGCTCGGCTGATCAACTGCTCCGCTTCTGTCGGAGCCGCACGGCCCCTTGCGCCCCGCCACCGAGCCGGCGATAATGCTATGTATGGGGAGACGGAACCGGGGGACCTGACTGAGAGACAACCATGTCCGTGTGCGGACAGGGGGCGGCCAGAAGGGGCGGCGCGATGCTGATGGCGTGCCTGGTTAGTGCGCTGTGCGTCGCGTGCAGCGCGGCTCCGGAGGGCCGGACGCTCAGCGGCGGCGAGACCGGCCAGATTCGGGTCTCGCTGACGGGGCTGCGCAACAAGCAGGGGCAGGTGCTCGTGAATCTGTTCGACGCGGCCCGGGGCTTCCCCAATCGCACCCAACGCGCCCGAGAAACGCGCATCCTGAACGCCACGGACATCCCCGTCGCACGCTTCGAGAACTTGCCGTACGGAACCTACGCGGTCAGTGTCGTCCACGACGAGAACTCGAACGACAAGCTGGACACGGGCCTGCTGGGAGTGCCAACGGAGGGCTACGGGGCGTCCAATAACCCGGAGCCGGGGTTCGGACCACCCGATTTCTCTGAGTCGGCATTCGAGCTGCGGCAGCCGGTGCGGCGGGTGGAAGTGGCGCTGACGTACCGACTGTAGGTCCCGGCCGGGGGCCGGTGGACGCAGGGGGCAACGATCCTGTCAGGGGGAAGCCGTGAGATGGGGAACAACGGCGAAGGCCAGGTCGGCATCGTGGGAGGAGGTCTTGGCGGGCTTGCCGCGGCGTGCGTGCTGTCGGCGCGTGGCCACGAAGTTACGCTCTTCGAGGGGAACCCCTGGGTGGGCGGCAAGGCGGCCGTCCTGGAGCAGGACGGGTTCCGTTTCGACATGGGGCCGACCATACTGAGCATCCCGCGCGTGCTGCGGCGCATCTTCGCGGAGGCGGACCGGGACCTCGACGAGGAGCTGGAGCTGGTGCGCCTGGACCCGCAATGGCGTTGCTTCTTCGAGGATGGATCGCGCCTGGACCTGCTCGAGAACACCGGAGATATGGCGGAGGAGCTGTCGGAGTTCGGCTCCGACCTCGAGCTGCCGGAGGGCTACCGCGAGTTCATGGACCTATCCGACCGGCTGCGGACGATCTCGGAGGAGTACTTCTTCTGGAAGCCCGTCGGCTCGGTGCGTGACACGCTCGACGTGGGCGGCGCGTTCAAGCTGTCGGTCCTGGCAGACCTGATGGCGATGCGGTTCGGCCATTCGGTTTCCGGAACCGTTGCGGAGTTCCTGCCGGACGAACGGGTGTGCCAGATGGCGGAGCACTTCACGCAGTATATCGGCTCCTCGCCCATGAAAGCCCCCGCCATCCTCTGCGGTATAGCGCGAATGCAGACCGATGAGGGCATCTGGTACCCGATCGGAGGGATTCGGCAGGTGCCCGTTGCGCTGGACGAGCTGGCGCGCGAGCTGGGCGCCGACATCCGGACAGAGGCCCGCGTGCAGCAGATCCGCCTGAAGGATGGCGCAGTGGCAGGCCTGGAGATGGAGGACGGAGAGACGTTTGCCTGCGAAGCCGTGGTCGCCAACAGCGACAGCGTGCGCACCCATCGCGAACTCATCGGGGGATCCGCCGCCCGTGCCTTTCAGAAGCGACGCAGCTACGAGCCCGCCTGCAGCGGGGTAGTTCTGTACCTGGGGCTGGATCGGCGGTACGAGCAGCTCCTTCATCACAACTTCGTCTTCTCGCGTGACCCCGTGGAGGAGTTCAAAGCGATCTACGACGCCGGCGAGCCGGCGCCCGACCCTACGTGTTACGTCTGCGCACCGGCCTCCACCGACCCCGGGGTGGCTCCGTCCGGGGGCGAGGCGCTGTACGTTCTCACGCACACCCCCTACCTGCACCCGGAGCATGACTGGGCGCAGATCTTCCCGCGATACAGGGACAAGATCGTCGAGAAACTCAAGCGCACCGGCGGGCTGGAGGACCTGGACGACCACATCGTTTTCGAAGCGTTCCTGACCCCCCGTGACATCCACGAACGCTACAGCGTTCTGCAGGGAGCAATCTACGGGCTCGCGAGCCACGGCAGGTTCGTGGGCGCGTTCAAGCCGAACAACCGCAGCCCGGACGTGGCGGGCCTGTACCTGGCCGGCGGTTCGGCGCATCCCGGCGCCGGCATGCCGATGGCACTCATGTCCGGATGGATCGCAGCGGACGCACTGGACGGCGACTTGACTGCCGGCTGACCTCGGTTCCAGGAGGGGGCAATGTCCGACGCGGCGCAGCATCCCGGGGACGCCGAGAATCTGCCCCGCAGGTCCTCCCTGCTGATCGGCCTGTTCAGCTTCTACGTGCGCCACTACGTTCGCCGCCACTTTCATGCCGTCCGCGTGGCCCGCGAAACGCTGCCGCAGTGCGACCCCGACCGCCCGCTCCTGGTCTATGCCAACCACGGCTCTTGGTGGGACCCCCTGATCTGCCTGGTGGCGGCGGTGGAGGTCTTCCCCGACAGGAGCCATTACGCGCCGATGGACGAGGAGGCTCTGGCGCGCTATCGCTTCTTCTCACGGCTGGGTTTCTTCGGCGTGGAGCCGGACTCCAGGCGCGGCGCGGTGGCGCTGCTGCGCACCGGGGCGGCCATCCTTGCCCGCCCGGGCGCCACGCTCTGGATCACGCCGCAGGGGCGGTTCGCCGACCCGCGCGAGCGGCCCGTCCGACTCAAGCCAGGCATCGGCCACCTGGCCCGCCGCGTTGGTCACTGCGACCTGCTGCCGCTGGCCATCGAGTATCCGTTCGGCGAGGAGCGTTTCCCTGAAGCCCTCCTTCGGTTCGGGCCGGTGCAGCGCGCAGAGGACCATGCAGAAGAGCACGGCAACGCAGTCACGGAATCCCTGGCCGCGTCGCTGGAGCGGACGCAGGATGCCCTGGCCGAGGTCGCGATAGCCCGCGAACTATCGGGCTTTGAGATCCTCCTGCGCGGCCGGGCGGGCGTCGGCGGGGTCTATGACCTGTGGCGCCGGTTGAAGGCCGCCCTCAGGGGGGAGAAGTTCCGAGCAGCTCACGGGAGCGAGTAGCCATGGCTCTGTTGATTCTGGCGGCCTGCTCCTGCGGACTTGCCGCGCTGCCGGCTCTGATGTTCCTGAACAACCTGCGCCACTTCCGCCCGGCGCCGCCTCCCCGGCCCGGCCCTCCCCCCCGGCTCGCCGTGCTGATCCCGGCACGGAACGAGGAACACAACATCGGCCATGCGCTCGAGACGGTGCTGGCCGGCGAGGGGGTTGACCTGGAGGTCATCGTGCTGGACGATCACTCCGACGACCGCACCGCCGAGATCGTCCGCGAGGTCGCGGGAGGGGATGACCGTGTGCGTCTGGAGTCGGCTCCGCCGCTCCCTGAGGGCTGGTGCGGGAAGCAGCACGCGTGCGCTGTCCTGGCAGGGATAACGGAGCGGGACATCCTTGTCTTCATGGACGCCGACGTGCGGCTGACTCCCGACGCGCTGGCGCGGACCGCGGCCTTCCTGGACGACAGCGGCGCGCAGTTGGTGAGCGGCTTTCCGGAGGAGATCACCGCCTCACTGGCCGAGAAACTGGTCATCCCCCTGCTGCACTTCGTGCTGCTGGGGTTCCTGCCCATGGGCTGGATGCGCCGCTCGACGCACCCGCGCTACAGCGCGGGCTGCGGGCAGTTGATGGCCGTCCGGCGGGGGGCCTACGAGAAGGCCGGCGGGCACGCGGCCATCCGCAGTTCCCGCCACGACGGCATCGAGTTGCCGCGCGCGTTCCGCCAGGCCGGCTTCCACACGGACATATTCGACGCCACGGACATCGCGTCCTGCCACATGTACGGCAGCTTCAGTGAGGTCTGGCACGGTTTGGCCAAGAACGCGACCGAGGGGCTGGGCGCGCCGGCGCGTATAGTGCCCTTCACCGTCCTGCTGCTGGGAGGCCAGGTGATGCCGGTGGTGCTCCTGGCCGTTGCCCTTCTGGTTGGCGCCGCCGTGCTGCCGGTTGCGCTGTCGGCCCTGGCGCTGTTCCTGGCCTACCTGCCGGCGCTGGTGGCGGTGCCCCGGTTCGGTGAGCCACTGACCGGGGCTCTGCTCCATCCGGTGGGGGTTTCTCTGCTGATGACCATTCAGTGGTATGCGCTGGTCCGTGGCCTGCTCGGCCGACGCTCGGCATGGAAGGGCCGCACCTGACTGCGTCGCGAACCGCGCCGCGTCCGCTCACGGCGGGCAGACCGATTGCGCGAAGTCCAACGCTTCCCCCACGGCCACCTGCGCGCACCGGCGCCGGTAGAAGTTCAGGAACCCGTGCCGCGCGTCCGGATAGTCCTCACCCGACACCAGGCACAGCTTCACCTGACAACCCAGCTCGCCCAGCCTGCACGCCATCTCCAGCGTCTGCGGCTGCAGCGGGTCCAGATCGCTTGCGCAGAGGAAACACGGAGGCATCTGGCGGCTGAGGTGGCGGATTGGGGACGCCGTCCGGGCGTTGCGCCTGAACTGCTCGCGGTCCTCCCCCAGCAGCGAATGCAGCAGTATGCGCACGGCCGGCTGGGGGGCATCGAACATCCCCTGGAGGTCGAACGCACCGTAGAACAACACGAGGCATCGGATTGCCGCGAGCGGCACGGCGCGCTCCAGCCCGGCCTCGTGCAGGAGCGCCGGCCTGGCCAGCGCGGCGGCATACCAGCTCGTAAGCTGCGCGCCCGCCGAGTCCCCCGCCAGCACGATCCGGTCCGCGTCGCCCCCGAAGCGTTCGGCCCGCCCGCGGGTCCAGCGCACGACCGAAGCGGTGTCACGCAACTGGGCGGGATGGGTGTGTCGAGGCGCGAGGCGGTAGTTCGCGTTGACCACGACGTACCCCCGGCGCGCAAGCTGCCGGCATATCCACGTGTAGCTGCTCTTGTCACCAGCCACCCAGCCGCCCCCATGCAGGTAGACCACGACCGCGTGCGGGCCGGCCTGCTCCGGCTCGAAGACATCCAGCTTCTGTCGCGGGTGCGGCCCGTAGGGAAGGTCAGGATGAAGCCGGCCGACCGGAGGCGCGGGATCGTGGAAGAAGAACCACCGCCCGAGCACGTCGCCCGCGCGCATCAACCCCTTCAGCAGGTAAGCCCGCATCCGGTCTCTCACGTCCGCCCTCCTGTGTCCGCCCGCTGCCGTGTCGGAAAGCCCTGATGCCGGCCACCGACGGAAGCTGCATGGCGGCGCGCAGGCCCCCCGTGGCCTCGTTCACCGAAAGACCGGCCCGCCCGGCCGCCTCTTCAGCGGCCCGGAGCCGTCATCCGTCAGCACCGCGGACACCACCCGGCAGCGCGTCTCAGCGGATCCCATCCGCTTCGCTCCTCGGCCCCAGGACGATGCGGACCAGTATGCTGTTCGCCTGTAGAGATGTCAACGCCATTGCCGCCAGAGCGAAGCGGAAACGAGAAGGGAAACTCAAATCCGCGCAGAGGACTACGCCGGCGGCTCATTCGTAGAACGTCCGGCGGATGATGTCCCGCTGGATGCTCTCCTCCAGTTCCACGAAGCGGGCGCTGAAGCCCCCCACGCGCACCATCAGGTTGCGGTAGTTCTCCGGCTCGCGCATGGCGTTTTCCAGGTCGTCCTTCCCCACCACGGTCAGCATCGCCTGCGTGCCGCCCTGGGCGAAGTAGGTCTCCAGCAGCGCCTGGAACTTCGGCCGGTTGCGCGTGAACATGCGCTTGCCGAACTTCATGTTGTGCACGTAGCCGGCGTGGATGCCGGGATCGGGCTTGACCACCGAGTTGAGGAAGGCGGTGATGCCGGTGGTGTCGTTACCGGCGGTCGGGGCATTGCCGCTGGCGATGGGCATCCCGGCACGGCGACCGTCGGGGGTGGCGCCGGTCTCTTTGCCGATCCGCACGTAGGCCCAGTTGTTGATGTTGACCAGCAGGAAGTAGTCGAGCCCGGCGCGACGGCCCGCCTCGATGGTCGCCTCGCAGCAGTGCCGGCTGACCCGGCAGAGCATCCGGTCCGCCTCGTCCAGGTCGTTGCCGTACTTCGGCGCATCCAGGAACGCGCGCCGCTCGGCCTCGTAGCCCTCCCAGTCGGCCTCCAGCATCTTCAGCAGTTCGGCCGGCGTGAAGCGCTCCTCTTCGTAGATCAGCTTCTTGATCGCCGTCAGGCAGTCGGCCGCGTTGACCATGCCCATGGATTCGACCAGCCCGCCAAGGTAGCACAGGCCCCCGTCCACCAGGCTCCTGCCCCGCTCCAGACAGCGCCCTATCAGCATGCTGGCATAGAGAAAGCCGGCGGCGGTGCGCTCGATCTCCAGCTCGATGGCGTGGGCCCTGGCGATGGCGTCCAGGCAGTGCTCGATCTGCCGTCCGTAAGCGCCCCAGAACTCCTCGAACCTCTCGAACTCCTCGAAAGGCCCTGTGTCCAGCCCCGTCGGTTCGCCCGTGTCCGGATCCACCCCGTTATTCATGACAACCTGCACGGCCTTCAGCATGTTCAGCGACGTGTTGGGCGAACCGAAGCTGATATGGTCGAGCGTGTATTCCCCGCAGCCGTAGGGCACGTATTGCTCCGCGTCGGGCTGCGGCGCGCCGAAGGCCCGTTCGACGGCGGGCACGTTGACCTCGTCGTTGTACAGGATGGGATAGACGCAGCCGTCGCCGATCACATCGAGCGCCCTCTGCAGCAGCGCCGGGTTCTGGCCGTCGTAGAGCCGAAGGCTGAGTTGCGGCTCCGTCTCACCCGCACGGTGCGAAGCCTCCATCGCCGCCAGGGCGAAGCGGTCGGCGTTGGCCTCGTTGCGTCGGCCGCGGCCCCCTACGATGATGCGGCTGTTGAAGTGGAACCGGGCCTCAGCCATCAACTGCCACAGGGCAAGCAGCAGTTCCAGGGCGCTCTCTTCGTTGAGCCGGCCCTGGTCAAGGTCGCTTGCGTAGAGGTCGCCCAGGTAAATGTCCATCCGACCGTAGTTGGTCACCCCGGCCAGCATCGAGTAGAGCCAGAAGAGCTGGATGCCCTGCCGCAGCGTCCGGGGCGGCTCGGAGGCGATGTGCTCCAGGACGGCGGAGAGTTCGGCGTCGCCAAGCGCGCGGGCCTGCTCGGCGTAGTCCAGGGCCGTCTCCTCGAACAGGTCGAGGGCCATCAGCATGCCCTCGTAGAGGAGTGGGTCCCGGCCGTCCCCGGGTTCGGTCTGCGCCTGGTAGGCGGCAATCTCGGCGCGCAGTCCGCCGATGCCGACGCGCATCAGCTTGTCGTAGTTCAGCGTCACGCCGGCCAGGCGCAGGCCCTTGCTGCTGAGGCGGTTATCCCTGGTGACGTGATGCACATCCGGCGGCAGCGCGTCGAAGTAGCGCTCCTGGGTGTCCTCCTTCTCCCAGAAAGCCAGCATCTCCTCGCAGCGTCGGCGGTAATCCCCCGGCGGCAGACCCTCGATGGTCCGCCGCATGCGCTCGCGTTCGCAGTAGTAGACCCGCCCGCAATCCTCGTGCTCCAGGCCGAAGCCCACCATCAACCCCTGCTCGTCGAGGACGGCCTTCCGGTGGCGGCCGGCGAACAGGTCGCCCTCCTGCAGCGGATACAGCAGGCGGCCCAGCTTCAGGCAGCGGGCCTCGCGGACGGCTACGTGCTCGGCGCGGTTGCGGCGGTAGGCTTCAGTGAAGGCCAGCTCACGGTCAAGCGGCCCGGTCTCCGGCCCTCTGGCGCCGGCAACGACAGTTGCGTCCTTGGGGAATGGGCTGGCGAACATGACATCAACACCACCGCGCGAACCAGTCGGGCGGCACCCGTGAAAACCGGATGCCAGAGGCCATTCTAAGCGATGGCGCGCCCCAGGGGAAATCGGAACGCCCCTGCCCTTCCGGTGGATGCCGACTGATTGGCCCGCTGCGGCGGAGGGTGTGGCCCGGCTCGGCACAGACCTTCACGGTGCATCCCGAACCGGGCCCGGCCTCAGCCCCTGTCTGGGCCCGCAACCCCGCGCGTTCCTCTTTGGAGGCCCCCGGTCTTCAGGGCATCATCACGCTGTCGATCACGTGAATCACGCCGTTGGAGCACTCGATATCGGTCTGAACCACCCTCGCCCCGTCCACCATGACCGTACCGTCGCTGACTTCTATGGACAGGCTTCCGCCCTGGACGGTGTCGGCCGAGTCGAGTTCCACGACGTCGGCTGCCATCACGCTGCCGGACACCACGTGATACGTCAGGATGTCCTGCAGCTTGGATTTGCTCTCGGGTTCGAGCAGGTCTTCCACAGTCCCCTCCGGCAGCTTGCCGAAGGCCTCATCAGTGGGTGCGAAGACCGTGAACGGTCCATCACCCTTGAGAGTCTCAACCAATCCAGCCGCCTTCACAGCCGCGACCAGCGTGTCGAACTGGCCTGCGGCCACCGCAGTGTCAACGATATCTTGTGCCATAACACAACCCCTTCCCCTGAAGCAGTAACATACTGAGAACGCCCCCCCAATGTGACGTAGCAGGCAGAAACCCTCCTCAACCCACCTCCTTTCCCATGACGGCCTCACTGAACCAGCATGTGATGCCGCAACGCCCCATCGCCCGACGTCCGGCATATCGGCCCCCAGGTGTCGCCTCAGGGCATCATGACCGTGTCTACAGCGTGGATCACGCCATTCGAGCACTCAATGTCCGCCTTCGTCACCGTGGCGTCGTCGGGCATGACTGTCAGCCCGAAGGTCAGGTCGGCGCCGTGCACCGTCGTGGCCGAGTCCACTTTCAGCAGGTCTGCCGCCCGGATCTTCGCGGGCACCACGTGATACGTCAGGATGCGCGTCAGCTCTCCCCTGCTCTGCGGCATCAGCAGATCCGCCACGGTGTCGGCCGGCAGCTTCGAGAAAGCCCCGTCAGTGGGCGCGAAGACGGTGAACGGGCCCCCGCTCTTGAGCGTCTCGACCAGTCCCGCTGTCTTAACAGCCTTCACGAGCGTGTTGAACTGCCCGGCGGCGACAGCCGTGTCCACGATATCGGCTTCGCCCGCAGGCTTGGCTCCGGCAGGCGGCATCAGGACCGTGTCTATGACGTGGATCACCCCATTGGAGCACTCGATATCGGTCTTGACCACCTTGGCGTTGCCGACCCTCACGCCGCCGTCGCCGACGGCGATGGTCAGCGCCGCGCCGTGCACTGTGTCGGCGGAGTCAAGCTGAACGACATCGGCCGCCATCACACGGCCGGGCACGACGTGGTACGTCAGGATGCCTGTCAGCTTGCCCTTGTTGGCAGGTCTGAGCAGCGCCTGCAAAGTTTCCGGCGGCAGTTTGGCGAACGCGTCATCGGTGGGTGCAAACACCGTGAAGGGCCCCTCGCCTTTGAGCGTTTCCACCAGTCCTGCAGCCTTCACAGCGGCCACAAGGGTGTTGAACTGACCGGCGGCAACCGCAGTATCCACGATGTCGGCGGCTTGCGGCGGCGCCTCCGGGGCAGGCGGCATCAGCACTTTATCTATCACGTGGATCACACCGTTCGAGCACTGAATGTCAGGTGTCACCACCCGGGCGTCGTTCACGTGCAGCTTGTAAGAGATCGGCAGTTGCTGCCCGTTGGCGGTCTCGACGGAACTCACCGAAGGAAGAATCGCGCTGGACATGGTCTTGCCGTTCACCACGTGGTAAGTGAGAACTGCGGCAAGCTTCTCCCTGTTCGATGGTTTGAGAAGATCCTCCACCGTGCCTGCGGGCAGCCTGGCAAACGCATCATCGGTGGGCGCAAAGACGGTGAATGGCCCATCGCCTTTCAGCGTGTCGGCCAGGCCGGCCGCCTGCACAGCAGTTACGAGGGTCTCGAAGTCACCGGCCGCCACTGCCGTGTCCACAATGTCCATGCGCGACATCCCGTGCACGGGTGTGCCGAACATGAGGACAGAACACAAAACAAGCAGAACCGAGCACAACAGGCTACCCCTGCTCCTGCCAGACATGGCCTTACCCCCTAAGATAGGAAATGCTTCCGACTACACAGTTCACCTTCGCCGGCAAGCCGATGGGCGAATCTGTATATGCCCCGGGCCTCCCGCGCATTGCGTGCCCCCACGCCACGCTTCCCTTCGGCGGTGCTCCGGGCCCCCTGCTGCCGCCGGGATGGAATGCATCGTCCGCGCGCCGCACAGGGCAGGCAACTGGATTGGCCTCTGCCCCCGCTTCGGCCAACAAGTTCAGTTTAGCAACCGTACCGGAGGCTGTCAAGGGCGATCAGTTGCTTTGTCACGACATGGTATCCAGCCGGCGCAAGTGTTGCCGCGGCAACCGGGCCCGGCGGCGGCGCCAGCCCGGGCCGGCGCGTTGCGACCGGACACTCCAATCGCACCCGCACGAAAATGGGGCCGCTTGCGGCCCCCCGCGAACCGTTTTCGCTTTCGCTTCCGGGCCCGGACGGGTAGGCTGCTATAGATGGGTCTCGTAAGCATCAGGGACTCACTTGGGCCTGGAGCCGACGGCTGTCGGCCGTGCGCGTCGGGGCTCTGGGCCTGGCGTGAGGGATGTGCGCTGGCCCGGCTCGGATGCTGCGGGGAGGGATTCTGCTGTCGGAGGTCAAGGCGTGTGCCCGTCCGAAGAACGTAAGCCGTCGTCGTCCCATCGTGATACCTGCCGGTGCTTCCGGTGCCTGCTGCAGCGCCAGACCTCGCGCTGGATGTTTCCCGTGGTCGGGCTTGTCGCGTTGATATGGTTCTGCATCCGCGTCATCCCCAGGCCCTCCCGGGCGCGCTATCCGTGCCAGCGGATCGCCTTCCCGCTGGCATCGGGCTTCGTCATCTGGCTGCTGGGTGCTCTCGGTTCGGTGGCTGTTCTGCGCAGGGCGCGGCGCCACTTCGCTCACTCGCGTTACCTGCTGGCCTCGCTGCTGGTCGCCGTGGCCGTGGCGGCCATGTCACTGACCGTCACGGTGACGGACAGCGCCCAGCTCATGGCCGCGCCCACGCCCAACTCGCCCATCGGCACAGCGCGGGGGCTGCGCCCGGGGCGGGTTGTCTGGGTGCGTGACCCGGCAGTGACGGACTGGGCCGGCCCGGGCAGCGGAACGCTGCCGCAGGACGCCGTCGAGCAGTCGGTCGTGGACACCATGCTGGAGAAGGCCGTCCTCGCCTATACGGGCGAGGACACGCTGGCCGGCGCCTGGGACGCCGTGATCCGCCACTTCAACCAGCAACAGGGCAAAGGCAATATCGGCTATACGGCCGGGGAGAAGATATGCATCAAGACGAACTTCAACATCGTCAACTCCCGCGACAAGAGCGACCCGAGCTGGTGGTATTACTGCTGCACCATCCCGTGCGCCGAGTGCGTGGACAGCTCGCCCCAGGTCGCCGTCGCCCTGCTGAAGCAGCTCGTTGACGTGGTGGGCGTATCGCCCTCAGACATCACCATAGGCGACCCCAGCCGCATGGTGCCCGACTACTGGTATAGCACCGTGCACGGCACCGGCGGCCTGGAGGACGTGCAGATCCTGGACCGAAACGCGGGGGCGCCCAACTACCGCCAGTCACAATGGAGTTCGGTTGAGTTCCACTGGAGCGACCCGGACCCCGACCACTTCGTGGGCGTGACCGAGACCGACCACGTTCCGCTGTCAATCGCTGAGTCGGACTACTTCATCAACTTCCCCATCCTGACCAGTCACGAGCACGCCGGCGTCACCATCTGCGCCAAGAACCACTACGGCTCCATGCTGCGCAACCCCGACGCCAGCGACCAATCCGACCCGGGCGACTGGTACGACATGCACCTGACCAGGGCCCTGGAAGTCCCGCAAGAGGGCAACTACCGCTGCATGGTGGACCTGCTGGGCCATGAGGAGCTGGGGGGTAAGACGCTCCTGTGCGTAACGGACGGCATCTTTGGCGCCTCGAACTGGACTCACCATCCGTTCCAGTGGGACATGTACCCCTTCGACACGGACTGGGTCAGCAGCGTGCTGGTCAGTCAGGATCCGATAGCGATGGACTCGGTCTGCTTCGACTTCCTGTATGAGGAACAGGACGACGGTGGCTCCTTCCCCTACGACTACCCGCACATGAGCGGGGCCGACGACTACATGCACGAGGCGGCCCAGGCGGACAGCCCTGTCAGCGGCGCGGTCTACGATCCGGAAGCGGACAGCGTCGTGATGGACAGCCTGGGCACCCACGAGCACTGGGACAACGCCACCTACAAGCGCTATACCCGCAACCTGGGCACCGGCGACGGCGTCGAGCTGATCGGTCTGATGCTGGAGTCCGACGGCAAGCCGACCAACCCTTCGCCGTCTGACGGCGCAACCAACGTCAGCACGGACCATGACCTGGGCTGGTCGGCGGCCACCGAGGAGGAGTCCTACGACGTGTACGTGGGCACCAGCCTTTCGGCGGTGACCTGTGCGGACACCAGCGATCCCGAGTACCAGGGCAACACCGCCAGCACGAGCTACGAACCCGGCACTCTCGCGACCTCCACCACCTACTACTGGCGTGTGGACGGCGTGAAGGGCGCCCACATCTGGCCGGGCGACGTGTGGAGCTTCACCACCGAGCCTCCCGACTGGGGCAGCCTGGTGTGGGGCCTCAACGGTCCCGGCGGCATCTTTGTGCGCACGGGCATAGACGGCGCCAACCCGGCCGGCATCGGCTGGTCGAGGGCGCCGGGGAAGCTGGCCCAGGTCTCGGCCGGTGAAGCAGCGCTCTGGGGCGTGAACTCGGCCGGCGGCATATTCGTGCGGGAGGGTATCGCCCCCGGCAGCCCGGCGGGGACCGGATGGACGCGCTGCCCCGGCAAACTGGCCCAGGTGGCCGTGGGGGCAGAAGGCATTGTGTGGGGTCTGAACGACGCCGGCGGCATCTTTGTGCGCACGGGCATAGACAGCGCCCATCCAACCGGCACAGGGTGGACACGGGTGCCCGGCAGGCTCGACATCCTGTCGGTGGGCAGCTACTCCGCATGGGGTCTGAACGAGAACGGCGGAATCTTCTGCCGGCTCGGCGTCTCGCCGGCCAATCCCTCCGGCACCGCGTGGGAGCAGGTGCCGGGACGCCTGACCCATGTCTCGGTCGGCCTGACGGGCGTGGTCTGGGGCATCAACGAGAACGGCGGGATCTTCTATCGCGAGGGCACAGATTTGTCGGATCCCGCGGGCACCGGCTGGGGACGCGTCCCGGGCAAGCTCGAACAGGTCAGCCTCGGCTCCGGCTGCGCCTGGGGCGTGAACTCCACGGGCGGCGTCTGGTTCCGCGTGCCCGTCTGCCCCAACGAACCGGCGGGCCTCGCATGGCAGCAGATTGCGGGCCGACTCAGCCAGGTCACCGTCGGCACAGTGGAGCCGCTGGAGGCCGACCAGATGCAGTCCACCGCGGACGCGGAAGGATCCCAGACCGCCTGGGACACCGAGACCTCTTACGAACCGACGGAGGGCACGGACGAAGGGGCGGATGACCAGGGGACCCTCGCCGCAACCGGCTCCGGAGACGCCGAGGGCACCGAAGGCGGCGCGGAGGACCTGAGCGCGCCGACGGTCGAGATCACCTCGGTCAGCGAGAGCGCCGAGGCGGCCGTGCTCCGCGTCGAGGGCACCGCAACCGATGCCGGCGCCGTGGACGCCATCTGGGTCAACGGCGTGCTGGCAACCGCCACCTCCACCGGCTACGCCACCTGGCAGGCCGGCGTGCCGGTCAGCGAGGGCTGGACGGCCGATGATCCGGCCGCCGGCGTCGAGCTGACCGTCTGCGCGCTGGACGCCGCCGGCAACTACGCGCCGGAGGCCGACACCGAGACGGTCCTCAGCGTGGGCCGGTGCGGCCTGGTGCGGGTCAGCGGACGGAGCGCCAAGGTGAAGGCGGTCGCCGCCGACGCCGACGCGGACACCTTCCAGCTCGAGGCCCTCGGCGGCACGGCGCTGGATCTGAGCCTGACGGCCGAGCGCCCCTGCACGGTGCAACTCCGGGATCCGTGGGGCGAGACCGCCCTGGAGGAGACCGGGGAGGCCGTGACGCTGGCGGAGACCCTTGCCGCGGGCGGGCTGTGGACGGTGCGCGTGCTGCCGGGCGGCGCTGCCGGCGCCTACACGCTGGAACTCAGTGGCACGCTGCCGGACGGCGACGCCTCGGTGGCCGGCACGCTTTCGAGCGGCCAGGACGCCGACGACTACGCGGTGGACGCCCTGCGGGGCAGCCTGCTGCAGGTCGAGGTCAGAAGCGCCGAGTTCCAGCCCGACCTCCAGGTGCTGGATCCCTGCGGCAACGCGCTGGCGCTGGACGGCTACAAGAGCATGGAGGCCGGCCGGGTGGTTCTGAGCGGCTACGTGCTGCCCGACAGCGGCGAGCCGTATGAGAGCGGCGCTTACACGGTGCGGGTGATTTCGGCCGGCGGCTCGGGCGGCGCCTACGAGGTCGTCTACGCCACACGGGCGCCTGCGGCCGAGGAGCTGAAGATACAGGACGCCCGCCTGCTGGGCACCAGCCCGAGCGACACCGTGCAGGCCGGTGCGCAGTTGCAGCTCAAGGTAGTGGGCGCCGGCGAGGACGCCTCCGACAGTGTGGTCATCCTCGGCGGCCGGGAACTTGCGCCGGAGGGCGCGAGCCTGACCACCGGCAGCGGCTCGCTGTATGTGACGGTGCCTGCCGACCTGTCGGGCGAGCAGGCGATATCGTTCCGCAGCGGCGGCGAGCAGAGCAACGTGCTGACCATCCAGGTCGCCCCCTGACCAGGCGGGGCGGCCTGCGCCACACGCGGCGGCGGGCGCGTAACCCTTGCGCGCCCACCGTCTTACGTGGTAGGGTGTAATGTCTGCCCGGACGCTAACGATCCACGGAACTCCCGGGTCGGTCATGGCCATGCACGTTCTCTCATCGCCGGCTGCGCCGCGCGTCCTGTCCCGCCTCCTGTGGGTTCTGACCGCCGTCGCTCTGGGGCTGTGCGCGCTGGTTGCTCTGCGTCTCACGGGCGAGCCGCCGGCCGGTCCGACACGGGCCGCAATGCCGGAGTTTGCCCCCGCCACCAGACAGCCGGCTGCCACTGAGGAACCCGAGGCGCAGGCTTACCTGCCACTTGCGCGGAACGATGCCTTCGGGGCTGCGGAGCCCGCGCCCGCGCGGCCCGTCCGGCCGGCGGCATCCGCCCCGGCGGTGGACCTGACGGTAGTGGGGACGATAGTGCATGGCTCACGCGCCGTGGCCATAGTGCGCGCGGCGGGCGGCCAGCGGCTTCTGCGCGTGGGCGACGAGATACAGGGCGGGCGGGTGATGGACATCTCTGATCGCCGCGTGGTGCTGGAGGTTTCCGGACGCCCGGTGGAGGTGCCGATCACGACTTCTCGCGAGGCGCCCCCGAGCGGGACGGAGCCCGCTGCGCCGACGCGTCCGCGGGCGGTTGCACTGGCACCCGAAGAGCAGCCCGAGGAGGGCGAGACGCGATACGAGGAGGACGTGGCGGACATCGAGCTGGAGGAATTCGCGGACTTCGCGGCCCGGCTGCAGGAAAGCCTGGAGGAAGCCGCTCTGGGTCAGGCATACGATGTCGCGGGGGAGCCGATGGGCGTGGTCTTGAGCCGCCTGCCCGAGCAAAGCCTGCTGTATCGCATCGGTCTGCGTCCCGGCGATATCATCACGGAGGTGAATGCACTGCCCGTCAGGCAGGCGCAAGGGCTGAGGGCGACCTTCGAGAGCGTGGCCGAGGAGGTCCAGAGCGGCGAGGAGTCATTCGTTGTCATTGACCTGATACGTGAGCAGAGGAGCGACACGGTCATCCTGACGATATGGTAGCCAGTGTTGTCAGGGTGGCGTGGTGAGCCCGTAAGGGAGGTCCGAATCCGGTGAACAGAGCCCTGGTTGGCATCGTGGTTCTTCTGGTCATCTTTGCGTCGCCGCCGTCAATCTGTGCGGAAATGGTGCAGCCCCCGCAGGGGGAGCAGTCTCCCCTGGTCACGCTGAACCTGGGCGACAGTGTGGACGTGCGGGTGCTGGCGAAGTGGATCTCCGAGGTCACCGGCCAGACTTTCGCCTACGACGAGAGCTTCCAGGGCACCGTCATGCTGGAGACACCCAGGAAGCTGCCCGAGAGCGCACTGCTGCCCCTGTTCGAGTCCATCCTGCAACTGAAGGGCTACGCGATGGTCCGGCGGGGCGAGGTGGTCATGATCGTCCAGACGCAGGCGGCCGCCGCGCTGGAGCCGGACATATCGCTGCCTTCGGAGGAGCTGGACGGAGAGGGCGAGTTCGTCAACAAGATGGTCCAGATCGAGTACGCTGACGCCGCTGTCATCGCGGAGGCGATCAAGCCGCTGATGTCGTCCCCGAACGCCGTGCAGGTGCTGGCCGAGCAGAACAAGCTGTCCATCAGCGGCCAGGCGGGCAACGTGCAGAGAGCGCTGGCCGTGGTGGAGCACCTGGACCAGCGGGAGGCCCGCCCCCGGGTGCTGCTGCGAACGCTGCAGTACGCCCGCGCGGCCGACGTGGTGGCCCAGCTCGAGGTTGCCTTCCCCAAGCAGGCCACCGGCCCACGTGCCGGGCTGCCGGTGTTCAACGCCGACCGCCGCACGAACTCCGTGGTTGTCGTCGCCGCCGAGCGCGACGTGGACGCCGTCGAAGAGACGCTGCAGACCCTGGACGTGGAGGCCGTGCAGCCGCAGCGGCCGGTGCGTGTCTATCCCTTGCAGAATACCAAGGCCCGGCACATTGTGCCCCTGCTGGAGGAGATCATCCAGTCCGTCGAGGGCCCCACGATGCCCACCGGCATGACGGGGCAGAGGAAGGCGTCGGCCGGCACGGAGCAGGGCGGCCGCCCCATCAAGATCGTGGGCGACGAAGAGAACAACGTGCTGATCGTGGTGGCAACGCGGGACGGGCACGAGTGGCTCAGGCCGGTGATAGAGGACCTGGACCGGCGACGGCCCCAGGTGCTGATCGAGGCGTGGCTGGTGGCCCTGACCGAGAGCGGCGCCCGCGAACTGGGAGTCGAGCTTGCCGCGCGGGGCTCCGCCGATGACTACTCGACCCTCGGGACGACGTTCTTCGGGCGCAGTGCGGTAGACGAAGACACGGGCGTGCGCGGCCTGCCCAGCCCACCGCAGGAGGGGGCCACCATCGCGGTGCTGCGCGCCGGGGAGGTCCGCGCCGTGCTCAACGCCCTGCTGCAGGACGAGGAGGCGCGCATCGTCTCCCGCCCCCGCCTTCTGGCCAACGCGAACCAGGAGGCCACCTTTCAGAGCGTTCAGCAGGAGCCGTTCGTCACGATCAGCGCCATCACGTCCACGACGAGCACGACGGCCTTCGGCGGCTTCGAGCAGGCAGGCACGGCCCTGACCATCACCCCCACCATCCTGGAGGGGGACTTCGTGTTCCTGGACGTGCGGCTGGTGGTGAGCAACTTCACCGGCACTTCGCCCTCCGCCCAGGTGCCCCCGCCCCGCGATGAGAACAGCGTCGAGACCAGCGTCACCGTGCCGGACCGTTCGACCATCGTCATCGGCGGCATCGTGCGGTCGGAGGAGCGGGAGACGGTCAAGAAGGTTCCGCTTCTGGGTGACATCCCGCTGCTGGGGGCGCTTTTCCGCAGCACCAGCGCCGAGACGCAGGACACCGTCCTCTACGCGTTCATCCGGCCGGAGATATTCCGGGCCGAAGACTTCGCCGACCTGCAGGAGGCAAGCGCCCGCGAACGGGAGGATGCGCGCTGGAGCACCGACGTGGACTTTCCGGAGGAGCAGGATTGAGCGCGGATACGCCGCAGGTCGAGACCGAAGAGCACGCCCTGCTGAAGGCGTTGCGCGAACGCGGCCTGCTGACCGATGACCAGGCGCGCGCCGCAGCCGCCGCCGTGAGGCAGGGGCAGGCGCCGGCGGACCGGGCGGCCATAGCTGCCGCCGAGGCGCCGGAGCGCCGGCTGCTGGGGGCCGTTGGTGAGCTGACCGGCCTACAGGTGCGGCCCTCCCTGGAGGAGGCCGAGTTCAGCCGGGATTTCGTGCGCACCATCCCCGTCGAGTTCGCCCGTCGCCACGGTGTGGTCGGGTTGGAAGGGGAGGACGGCGAGCTGCTGCTGGCCTCACCGACTGCCCTGCGCCCGGACGTGGCGGACGCCGTGGCGCTGGCGCTTGGCCGGCCGGTGCGTGTCGTCCTGGCGCCGCAGAAGGAGGTCTCCGAGGCCATCACCCGCTCCTACCAGGAGGGCGCCGAAGTGTCCTGGGAGGGACCCGGCCCGACGGACGAGCAGCAGGTGGCCCGGCTGATGGACTCCGCCGAGACGGAATCCGACCTGCTGGCCGCCGTCGAGAGCGCCCCGGTGGTCAGCCTGGTCAACAAGCTGCTGTTCGAGGCCCTGCGCGCCCGAGCCAGCGACGTTCACCTGCAGCCGACCGCCGAAGGCGTCGTGGTGCGCTACCGCGTGGACGGCGTGCTGCACGAGATATCCACCTACCCGAAGGCCGTTCTGGAGCCCGTGGTTTCCCGCATCAAGGTCATGGGGCGGATGGACATCACGGAGCGCCGCATGCCGCAGGACGGGCGGGCGACCGTGCGCCTGGGCAACAAGAACGTGGACCTGCGCATCTCGACCGTGCCCTCCGACTACGGGGAGCGCGTGGTAGTGCGCCTGCTGGACCGGACGGCCGGCGTGTTCGGGCTGGAGGAGCTGGGCATGAGCCCGGGGCACCTCCAGGTGATGGACCAGATAGTGCATCGGGACAGCGGGCTGTTCTTCTGCACCGGGCCGACCGGCTCCGGCAAGACGACGACCCTCTACGCCGCGCTCAGCCGCATTGACAGCAGCCAGCGCAACGTCATCACCCTGGAAGACCCTATCGAGTACCACCTGCCCGGCATCACGCAGCTCCCCGCGCGCGAGAAGCGGGGCATGACCTTCGCCTCCGGGCTGCGCTCGATCCTGCGCCAGGACCCGGACGTCATCATGGTGGGCGAGGTGCGTGACGTGGAGACGGCCCGGATGGCCGTCCGCGCCGCACAGACGGGCCACCTGGTGCTGAGCACGCTGCACACCAACGACTCGGCCGGGGCCATCGCCCGCCTGCTGGACCTGGAGGTGGAGCCGTTCCTGCTCAGCTCGGTGTTGTGCGCCGTGCTGGCTCAGCGACTCGTGCGGCGCGTTTGCGACAAGTGCGCCGAGCCCCATGCGCCCGACCCCGTCGAGTTGAGCCGCCTGGGCCTGGCGGCCCGGGAGGCGCCCGATCACCTGCGGCGCGGGGCGGGCTGCGGCCATTGCCTGGAGACCGGTTACCACGGTCGCACCGGCCTGTTCGAGCTGCTGGTGGTGGACGAGCGGGTCCGCGACCTGATCAAAGAGCGCGCCGACGCCTCGGCCATCCGCCGGGCCGCCGACGAGGCCGGCCTGACTACACTGCGTGACGACGGCGTCGCCAAGGTGCTGGCCGGCTCCACCACGGCGGACGAAGTGTTGCGGGTGACGCGTGAAGACGTCTACTCCTGACGGAGACCGCCCGGGTGGCCGTCTACCAGTACAAGGCCGTGAGAGAGGGCGGCGAGACCGTCCGGGGCACCCTCGACGCGGACTCCGCCCGGGGGGCCCGGGCGCGGCTGCGCAGCCACGGGCTCTACGTGACCGAAGTGCGCCGCGTCGGCGCCGTGCGCGCCGCCGACCTGCTCAGGCGCCTGGTGCCCTTCCGGCGCAACCGTCAGAGCAGGCTGGTATGGTTCACTCGCGAACTGCACCTGCTGGTGACCACCGGCGTGCCCCTGCGGGAGGCGTTGGCGGCGCTTGCGCGCAGCGCGCCGGCCGGACTGAAGTCGGTGGTGCGTGCCCTGCGGGACGACATCACGCGCGGGGAATCGCTCAGCACGGCGCTGTCCCGGCATCCGGACTGGTTCAACGGCATCTACGTCAGCATGGTGCAGGCGGGCGAACGCAGCGGCCAGCTCGCCGCGCTGCTGGGCAATCTGAGCCGGTACCTGCAGGACCAGGAGAACTTCCGCCGACAGGTGCGCACCGCTCTCATCTATCCGAAGCTCGTGGGCCTGGCGACGCTGGGAGTGGTGGTATTTCTGATGAGCACGGTGGTGCCCCGGCTCGTGGAGGTGATTGTGCGGCGGGGCGGCGAGCTGCCGTGGCCGACGGCGGTGCTGCGGCACGTCAGCGGGTTCTTCGCGGCCTACTGGGGCTGGTGCCTGGCGGGGGCGCTGGCGCTGTGGGGCGTGTGGCAGATTGTCTCCGCGCGGCCGGCGGTGCGGGCGGCGTGGGAGCGGGTACTGTTGCGGCTGCCCGGAGTGGGCGGGTTGCGGCGCAAGTGGGCGGCGCAGCAGTTCGCCGTCATGCTCGGAGCACTCCTCAGGGGCGGGGTGGTCCTGCCCGATGCTCTCGCCCAACTGGCCGAGACATCCGCAAGCCCTCTGATGGCGCGCACGGCGGAGCGCATGCGGGAGCGCATCGTGCAGGGAGGCAGCCTGACGGCCGCCTCGGAGGGGCTGCGGGTCTTCCCCACGTCGTTCGGGGAAGTGCTGTCCGCCGGGCAGGAGGCCGGATCGCTCGAAGCGGTGCTCGAACAGGTGGCCCGCTCCTATGGACAGGAGCTGGAGCACGCCACCCGGACCGTGGCGGCCATAGTCGAGCCGGCCGCCATCCTCGTGGTCGCCCTGGTGGTGGGTTTCGTGGTGGCCGCCGTCCTGCTGCCTGTCTTCGAGTTGGGCCAGATACAGTAGAAGGGAGCAGAATCCAAATGGACACTCGAGCCGGCCCGCGCAGCGGGTTCACATTGATCGAGATACTGATCGTCGTGGTCATCATTGGCATCCTGGCTGCCGTCGTGCTGCCGCGATTCGCCGGCCAGACCGACATCGCCCGCGCCAACGCCGCCCGCGCGGAGATGCGCAGCCTCATGACCGCGCTGGAGATGTTCAACCAGCGCTACGGGCGCTATCCGAGCAACGCGGAGGGTCTGCGGGCGCTGGTCGAGCGCCCCTCCGGCGTTAGTGACTGGCCCAAGGGCGGCTTCCTGGACCAGGCATCCGTGCCGACCGATCCCTGGGGGAACCGCTACGTCTACGTCCAGCCCGGCGAGCACGGCCCCTACGACATCATCAGCTACGGCGCCGACGGCAAACCCGGCGGGGCGGGAGAGAAGGCGGACATAGTATCCTGGGACCTGAAGGCAGCCCGTTGATCTGGCCCACACGGGACAACCGCGCAGGTTTCACCCTGATAGAGCTGCTGCTGGTCAGCGCGCTGCTGGGCGTGGCGGCGGCCGTGGTCGCCCCTCGGGTCGGCGCGCTGCTGCCGGTGATGCGGTTGCGCGACGCCGGCCGCCAGGTCGCAGACACGCTGCGGACGGCCCGAGCGCGGGCCGCCGACGCCGGACGGGCGGTCGCGGTGGAATACGATCTGACGGAAGGAACCGTCCGCGTCCTGTCCGCGTCCGAGCAGCCGGAGGAGGAGCGCCCGCCGGACCCCCTCCCCGTTGACGTGTCCATTGTCGCCGTCTACCTCCCGGAAACATCCCCGCTGACCAGCGGCACGGCGCGGGTGTCGGTCCTGCCCAGCGGCTACGTCAGCCCGCACTCGGTGGAACTGGGCGATGGGCGGAGACGTGTTGTGGTCGAGTCACAGTTCCTGCGGACGGTGGTGCGCGATGCGCGGTAGGAACGACCAACGCCGCCGACGGGGCATAGTGCTTCTGGAGGTCCTTCTGGCGGCCGCCATCCTGGCGACGGCCGTGGTGGCACTCACGCGCCTGCAGGACGCCGCGCTGCGCCGGGAGGGAACCAGCGCCACCGTTACCGCGGCCATGCGCGCTGCCGAGCGGCTGGTCAACGAGACGGGCTTCGCCGACGAGCCGACCGAAGGGACGCAGCAGGGCGATCTGCCGGAGCTGCCGGGCGGCACATACCGGCGGCAGGTGCTGCGCCTGGTCCGACCGCCCGCCGGATGGGTCTACCTGGTCCGCGTCCGCGTCACCTGGCTGACCCGCGCCGGGGAGGAGGAGCTGACCGTCGAGAGCTACGTGCTGAAGGGGCCTGCCGATGCAGAGCGAGGCTGAGGGCGTCCCGCGGCGCGGGGCGTTCACGCTGGTGGAAGTCGTGCTGGCGCTGGCCGTTGCCGGCCTGGTGATGGCCACCGTGCACCGGCTGCTGGCCGTTTCGTATCGCCAGAGCGAGCACATCACGCGCGCCCAGAGCCGCCGCCAGGCCATGGCAACCCTCGGCGAGATACTGCGCGCGGACCTGACGGCGTTCTGCCCCCTCGGCACCGGCGGGCGTCCCATAGAGCTTCGCATCCGGTCTGCGGTGGCCGGTGCGCCCCAGGAGTTGACGTTCACCACCGCCGGCCCCCGGCTGTGGCCCGCGCCGCAGCAGGAACCCCTGGCACGCCGGGTGACATACCGCATGGTCGCTTCGCCCACCGGGGCCGGCGTGGCTCTGGAGCGGGAGGTCGCCCCGTTCCCCGGGGAGGAGGTGGCCCCGCGCGCGGCCCTGCTGGCCCCCGAGCTGGGCGCTCTCCGCATGGCGGCGTTCGACGGTGAGCAGTGGCACGAGATGTGGCCGCCGGAGGACGAGGATTACACGCTTCCGGGCGCGGTGCGCGTGACGTTCGCGCTGGCCGGTGGGGAGCCGGAGACCGAACTGACGGTGCGTCTGGACTGCGCGCCGCTGGCCCGCCTGCCGCTGCTGCCCGTGGTCGGCGAGGACGCGGGAGGAGGTCCGACGCGATGAGAAACCGTCCGGACAGGGCCGGCTTCGCGCTGGTGGCGGTGCTGCTGCTGACGGCGGTGCTCGGCCTGCTGGCGGCGCAGATGGCCGTCTCCACGCTGACCGACCTGGAGCTTTCCCAGGCACGGGCGCGGCGCAGGAGGCTGCGGCTGGCGCTGGACAGCGCGACCGACCTGGCACGGGCCCTGCTGGCGACTGACTGGGCCGACGCCGCCGAGCCGGACAGCCTGCACGACCTGTGGGCGAGCGGGCCGATGCGGGTGCGCATTCGGGAGGCATCGGTTACACTCGCCGTGCGCGACGAGAACGCCCGGATCTCCCTGCCGCACGTGATTGCATCCCGGCGGCCGGAAGATGAACGCGATCTGCGCAAGAAGCTGCGTCACTTCGTGCGCGAGGCGTCGCAGGTTCTCGGACCCTCGGAGGAGGCCATCCGGCGCTGGATAGTGGAGCACCAGTTCCGGCTGGGCCTGCCGGAGGAGATGGCGGCCGAGCCGCTGTTCGAAGTGCCGGCCGAACCGGCCGCCGACGAGGAACCGCCGGGCCGTTTCCTGACGGCGTGGACCGATGGTTCGTTGAACGTCAACACAGCGCCGCGGGAGTGCCTGGAGTTCATCTGGGGCGAGGAAGCGGACCGTTTCCTGGACGCCCTGATCGAGCGGCGCGAGGAGGAGCCCTTTCGCAAGGCGCAGGAGGTCTTCTCGCTGCCGGATGCCAGCCGCCTGTTGCGACTGCCGCCGGGAGTGCGGCTGACCACGCACAGCCCGGTGCTGACGCTGGAGCTGGAGGCCCGGCTGGGGCCGGCGCGCTTCTGCCGGCGTGTCGTTCTGCGCCGCGACCGGCCCGGTGTGCCCATTCTGATGCGGCTGGACGTGCCGGAGGTCGAACTGACAGGGGAGGTCCGCGAGATCAGCCCCGGCGAGTTCGTCGAGAGCGAAAGACGGGACGCGGAAGATGGCTGAAGCCGGCAAGCAGACGGCGGGACTGGACATCGGGCAGGACACCGTGTGGGCGGTGGTGCTCGATGGACGGACCGGCCAGGTGCTGCGCGCGCAGAGGGCGCAGCGCACCGGCGGGGATCTGCCCGGCACGCTGGCCCGTTTGCGCGACGAACTCGCCCTGAAGGGCATGCCCATCGCCGTCACCGCCGAGTCCGACCTCGTGGTCACCCGCACGCGGCTGCCGTTCACCGATCGCCGCCGGCTACGTGAGGTGGCCGCCTATCACGTCGAAGACCAACTGCCCTTCGATGTGTCCGACTGGGTCACCGACCATCTGGTGATCGCCGAGGGGGAGGAAGGGGCGGAGCTGATGGTCTTCGCGCAGCGGCGACCGGTGGTTTCCGGGCTTCTCGATGATCTGCTGGAGGCCGGGCTGTATCCGGATCGGTTGCTGCCCCGCCCCCTTGCGGTGGCGCGCGCGGCTGCCGGCCAGGTCGGTGGTGACGAGTCGTTCGCCTGCCTGTGGGCCGGACGCCGGAACCTGAGCATCGCCATCGTGCGCGGCGACTCGCCGCTGTTGGCACGCTCGGTGCCGCTGGGTGTCGCCGGCGCCGGCGCACTGGGCGCAGAGGGCGTTGTGGACCTGGCGTTGCGGGAGGTGCGCGCGTCGCTGTGGACGGCGGGGGTTGAGCTGAGCGGTTGCCCGATTCTGGTGGGGGCAGAGGACGACGCGGGCGAGGGGATCTCCCGGCGCCTCGCAGAGGCGCTGGGCCCCGCCGCACAGGAGCTGCGTCCCGAAGCAACGCAGCAAGGCGACGCGGAGATGGAGTACGTGCCGGCGGCCGGAGCGGCGCGCGCCCTGGCCGAAGGAGTGGAGTTGGACCTGGCCCACGCCGTGCGCTCGACCGGCCATCTGTTGCGAGCCGTGCGCCGCCCGCTGACCGCCTTCCTGGCGGCGGTGTTGCTGGCCGGCGCCGCCCTCCTGGCCCACGTCGGCAGGCGCGCCGTGCAGGCCTCAGACGTTCTGGAGCACAACCAGCAGGCGCTGGAGCAGACCTGGCGCGCGCTGTATCCGGACGAACCACTGCCGCCGGATCCCATGCTGCGGGTGGAGTCGGACCTGCGGGCGAAGTCCTCCGGCGCGCGCCCCACCGAGGGCCCCGAGCCGGTGGAGGCGCTCGCGCGGCTCGACAGGGTCATGGACGCCCTGCCCCCCGACAGCGTTGACGTGCGCGGTTTCCGCGTGGAAGCCGGGCAGGTGACGCTGAACTGCTCCGCCGACAACCTGGGGGCCGCCGATGAAGTCGTGGCCGCCCTCCAGCAGCAGGTCGCGGCGGCCGTCACTGCGCGCAACCCCATGTCCCCCGCGCAGGGGACCTACACCTTCGAGATCAACGTGCAATGGAGGGAGCGTGGCACGGGCGAAGCTGACATATAGGCGCGGCGCGGCGGCGTCGGCGTGGATCGCCCTGCTGGCCGTCTGCGCTGCGTTGGTCTGGGCGCTTTGCCTGGGCGCTTACCTGTGGGGCGCCCGCGCAGCGGATCGGGCCTCGGCGGCGGCCGGCCGGGCGCAGTTGCTGGCAGAAGCCGCCGAGCAGCTCCTGGCTGCGCGCGCCGAGGGCGGGGGCGTCGAGGTGCGCCGAATGTCGCGAACGGAAGCCGCCTCCTGGGCCTATTGGGAGACCGTCGCCGAGCGAAGCGGCCTGCCCACCGACAGGTTCACGATCGAACCGTCCTTCGACGAACCGGAGCCCGGCAGCGGAGAGCCCGTGCTGCTCTCGACGCAGGTCACCATCGAGGACGCCCCCCTCAGGCAGGTGCTGGCGTTCGTTCACCACATCACTGAGGAGCGGCCCTACGTGTCGGTCTCGCTGCTGGAGGCGGACAGGGAATCGCCCACCCGGTGGGACGCCACCGTCGAGACGTTCCTCTACTTCACCGAGCCCGCGCAGCCTCCCTCTGGGCCGCCGGCCGCTTGACGGCCATCAGGTCGGCCACGTGATCAACGGCCTGGCCCGTGACTGAGTAGAAGGTGGCCGCCAGCCGCTGACCATCCGTGCGGAACAGGATGTAGCCCGTCTGCGAGGACAGCTTCTGCGGCGTCCAGGGCGTGTGCTGCCGCGCATAGTAGGGTGCGCCCGCCGTGCCAGCAATGAGCTGATAGGTGGGATTGACGAAGTCGGGGTTCGGGCTGTAGCGGTCCAGCACGCCGTCGCCGTCGG
>JAWOCH010000149.1:0-7786 GCA_046483865.1 Candidatus Brocadiia bacterium
CCAGCACCTCAACGGTGTAGCCGTCGGCGGTGTCGGCGATGGCAAAGTCCATACCCGTGGTGTCGGTGGCCGAATTGGTGCCCAGGTGGATGGTCGCGTCGTTCCACCGGAGAACCAACTGGTAGTCATTGACGCCGTCATACGAAGTTCCCTTCGAGTTGTCGGCGTCTATGTAGAGTTCCACCGAGTCGTCGTCCCAGGCATTGGTCGAGTCGTTCTGCTGGGCCTCGTCGGTGATCTCCACCAGGTAATAGAGGTTGGTGGAGTCCCACAACGCCCTCCACTGCCCGCTCAGGTCGCTCCCGCCCGTCGCGCCGCTCAGGGCGTTGGCGATCGAGTAGGTGTTGGTGCTCGACCAGACGGCGTCGGCCGAGCCGTCTATGGTCGGCGCGCTTGCTGCCTCGGCGATCGTGGCATCGGCGGTGCTGGCCGTAGGCGTCGCGGACGCTTCGCTTGAGTAACCCGACTCGTTGCCGGATGTGTCCGTCGCCGTTACCACGTAGTAGTAGGTGGTGCCGTTGGTAACGCCGCTGTCGGTGTAGGCGCTGGAACTGACGCCGGTGGCGACGGAGCTGTAGCCCGAGCCGCTGGTGGTCGAGCGATAGACGCTGTAACTCGCCAGATCGCCCTCGGTGTTGTCGTCCCAGTCCAGGCTCACCGAGCCGTCACCCGCCGTGGCACTCAGATTCGTCGGCGCGGCCGGCGGGGTGGTGTCTTCCCCGACGGCGCCGAGTTCGGCCGTAGCGAAGGTGCTGGGGTCGGTCCACGAGCTGTCGGCCGTGGCGAACCAGGCCATTTTGCCGTCCCGTGCGCCGCCGTCGTCATCGTCGTTGACGTGCACGTCGGTGCCTATCAGCAGGCCCTCGGACGGCGTCGCTCCGATGGTCGTCCACGGGATGGAGATCTCGCAGTTGTAGCCCCCCGTGACGGACACCATATCGAAAACGATGCCGGTGGTGTCGTTCACCGAGTTGGTGCCCACGTGCACCGTGCCGTCGTTCCAGCGGAAGACCCACTGGAAGTCATTGACGCCGTCGTAAGAAGTCCCTTTCGAGTTGTCGCCGTCCAGGTAGAGCTCGATGGAGTCGTCGTCCCAGGCGTCGGCGGAGTCGTTGACCTGTGTTTCGTCGGTCACCTCGATCAGGAAGTAGAGGTTGTCTGAGTCCCACAGGGCGCTCCAGGTGCCGCCCAGGTCGCTTCCCCCGCTCTCACCGCTCAGGGAGTTGGCGATGGTATAGGCGTTGGCGTCCGCCCAGACCGAATCCGCTGAGCCGTCAATGGTGGGCGCGCTGGCGGCGCCGACTATCGTTGCATCGGCCGCTGCCGCCTGCGGCGTGGCGGATGCCTCGTTCGAGTAGCCGGACTCGTTGTCCGACGTGTCCACGGCCGTCACCACGTAGTAGTAGGTCGTGCCGTTTGTAACGCTGGCGTCCAGATAGTTGCTGCTGCCGTAGACGGAGGCGATGGGGCTGTAACCCGAGCCGCTGGTTATCGAGCGATAGACCTCGTAGCGGTCCAGGTCGCCCTCGGCGTTTTCGTCCCAGTTGAGGTCAACCTGCCCATCGCTCGCCGCTGCCGCAAGGCCGGTGGGTGCAGCGGGAGGGGTTGTGTCGCCCTCGGTGGTTGCCGTCGCCTCGTTGGAGTAACCCGATTCGTTAAACGAGGTGTCCACCGCCGTCGCCACGTAGTAATAAGCAGTCGAGGCGGCGAGACCGGTGTCTGAGTAGGCGCTGGCCCCGACGCCGCCGGCGACCAGGCTGTAGGGCCCGCCGGAGCTGGCGGCCCGGTACACGCTATAGCTGTCCAGGTCGCTCTCGGTGTTGTCGTCCCAGTCCAGGTCTATCTGGTCTGTACCGACGGCCGTTGCGCTCAGGCCTGTCGGCGCGGCCGGCGGGGTGGTGTCGCCCGGCTCGCCGTAGAACACGCCGGTGCCGTTGGTGCCCACGTAGACCCGACCAGCCACGTGGCGGTCGCCCAGCAACTGCATGGGTCGGCAGGTGATCTTGTAGTCAGGGTCGGAGATGAACTCCCAACTGCTGCCGTGGTCCTGGGAGCGGTAGATGCCCCAGCCATGTTCCGTGGAGCTGCCGTAGGCGTAGATGATAGCCTCCTGATCCACCGGAGGCCCGATGCCCACCAGGATGCAGTCGCTGAAGTAATCAATGCGCGTGAAGGAGTAGCCGTAGTCCTGGGACCGATAGAGCCCCTCGCCGCTGATGGCGAGCCACAGCTCGCCGTCGTCGAACGGCGAGGACTTCAGCGTCCGGGCCGGCATCCCCGATCCGCTCGGCAAGCCGGAGGCCCTGGCCGACCAGTTGGCGCCTCCGTCCTCGCTGGCGTAGAGCGTGTCGGGGATGAAGCAGTAGAAGACGCCTCCGCTCCTCCTGTCGGAGGCGATCGGCTTGTTATAGTTGTCCCAGAACCAGGAGTTGAACGTGGCCGTCGGGAGCCCGCTGGCGGTGTACCAGTTCGAGCCGCCGTCCTGGGTGTAGAGCAGGTTCACGTTCTCGCCGGTGGGGGCGTAGATGATGTTGCCCGGGTCGGAGGAGGACATCTGAACCTTCCCGGTGGTGTCCGGGTAGTAGACGTCCTGCCAGTTGAGGCCGCCGTCGCTGGAGACGTCTATCTTGAAGTTGCTGTCGCCCCAACCCAGCGACGAGACGCGGACCAGTTCGTCCGGGTATGCCTCGCAGAAGTCCAGGCCGGTTGATTCCTGGTTGCCGAACTTCACGGTGGGATACTGGGTGACGTCCGTGTGCCGCAGTCCGCCGTTGTCGGCGCATCCGTTCAGCAGGTGCACCTCGCTGGGAGCGCAGGGGGTGGCCAGGTCGAAGACGCATAGTTCCTCGTGGCCCCAGGGCTGGCTCTCCCAGTGCACGGTGGATGCGTCCAGGTCCTGCGCCCGCCATGCCTGATACCAGTCTCCGAACCACACCTCGCTGGTGTTGGCCGGGCGCATCAGCAGACAGGAGGTGGCGGCCTGTTTCCAGTAGTCCGGGTACCATGGCACGTTATTGGTGTAGGTGCTGCGGTTGTTTACGTTTTCCCAGGTGCTGCCGCCGTCCAGCGTCCTGTAAACCGGCAGCTCGTAGGTGCCGCCGGTCTCGGAAGCGACAACGTGGTTGGAGTCGTTGGGGTCCACGGCCAGGCCGTTGAACGCCGCCGCGGAGGGGGAAACGTCGGTGAACGCGCCGTCGTACCTGAACACGCCCTGGTCTGCGGTGACGTACATGACGCCGTCGCCGGAGACCTGAAGCCTTGCGGGGTTGGCCGGGCTGCCGCTGAGCCGGGCCCAGTTGTTGCCCCCGTCGGTGGACTGATAGACGCCGTCCCCGACCACGGTTGCGTAGGCCACGGACGAGTCGTTGGGATGGAAGAAGACGCTTCTGACGCCGGCTCCGTTGGCGTCGGTGGGAATGCCGGAGACCTGGTACCAGTTCTGGCCGCCGTCGTCGGTTTTCCACATGCCGTCGTAGCGCGTTCCGACCAGCACACGATTGCTGTCCCCCGGCGCGACGGCGATGCACTCTCCGAGCCAGCGGTAGTTGCCGTTCCCGATGAAGACCTTGGTGAGCATCCGGTTCCAGGTCTCGCCCCCGTCCGTTGACTTGAAGACGCCGCCATAGTTGGTCCACTCGTAGGCGCCGCAAGCCACCCAGACCGTCTGCGTGTCGTTGGGGTCCAGCGCTATGCCGTCAATCCCGTAGAGGTCCTGCTCGTCGTAGCCCACCCATTTCATGGAGATGTTGATCCACTCGGGGTGGTCGGGATGCTGAGCGTTGGGCCATTCCAGGCGGTAGAACCCGCCGACGTCGGTCCGCATGTAGATGATGTCGGGGTCCTGCGGATGGGCGACCAGGCCGGTCACATATCCGCCCCCGCCGATCCGCACGGTATTCCATGAGTACGCGCCGTAAGTTGCTGGCGCCGCCAGCAAAAAGGCCAGGACAATCACCAGCAGGCAGAGCTGCCAGAGTCGGGTGACTGATCCAACGAGACCTGCACCAACAAAACGGCTTCTACTTACACCTTGCATTACATCTTCCTTCCCGGCTCATTCCGGAGGACATCCCTACTCGGCTGGTGGCCGAGGGCGCCGCGCCTGAAAGGCTGCCACGCCCCGACGGCAGTGCTGCCCGCAGGCCGCCACGAGGGCGTGAGCCGCCCCCGAGCCACACACATCCGCCCCTCTGTGCTGCTACGGGCGCACTCCACGAACCCACAGCCCCCTTTGCCGCCCGCACTGCGGCGCGCGGTAGGGAGCCCGAATGTGTACGTCTTCTCATCCACTGGCGCTATTATACAGCGTTGCGCGTCTGGTTGAAGGTCGGATCTGTACGGGTTAGTGTAGAATCTGTACGTTGGGCTGCGCGACGAGGAGTCGCACCATGAACGATACGAGGGGCTTTTCGGCCGGTCGAGACCGGGCACGGGGAGACAGGCGCGTGCGGATGGTGGTAGTGGACGGCGGCGGCCTGCCGGTCGGGGAGGTGCTGGATGCGATCCGCTCGGGCGGCTTCCAGCTCGATGCCGAATATGTGCCCGCCGACGAGCCCTGGCGCATGATAAAGGCCTGGGCAGATCAGCAGACGCCGCCGGACCTGGTGGTCGTCATCCACAGAGCGGGCACCATGGATGGCATCATAGCCCGCATCCGGATGGCAGAACCTCTCCTGAGGCGCGTCGCCCTTGTGGTGGTCGCCGCCGGGGGCCACCAGCGCCTGCTGGACCACTACAGGGAACTGGGAGTGCGGCACGTGGTGGCCGGGTCCGAGCTGGACCGTCTTGGCGAAGTGGTGGCCAAAGCCCTGCAGGAGGCACCGCGTCCCAGCCGACGCGACGGTCCGTCCTTCCACTACGGGGGGGCCGGCTCCGGCGCATTGCGCCGTAGCGATATACTGAAGGCCGCCGCCGAGCTGAAGAGCGACCTGTGGCGCATCGGTGACCGCATCTGGATCAAGGACGGCGACCTCCGATTCGTCTACGTCAATGCCGCGCTCGCCCGCGACCTGCACATGGAGCCGGCCGAGGTGGTCGGTCTGACCGACTGCGACGTATGGGGGCCGGAGCGGGGAGAGAAGTACCGACGGGAGGACCGCCAGGTCCTGGCTCAGCAGCGCCGGGTCGTGACCACGAGGCCCGAGACGGGGCGTGTGATACACAAGATCCCGGTCGGTGACGGCAGCGGCGAGCATGGGGCTCTGGTCCTGGTGCGCACCTGGCCGGAGGAGGAGCGCCGTCGCGTGGAGGAGACGCTCTATACGGTCGCGGATCTGGCGGTCTCCTCCACCGATGCCATCCTCATAGTCGAGGAGGACGGGACCATCCGAAGCTGCAACCCGGCGGCCGTTGCCATGTACGGGCATCCCGAAGAGGAGCTGGCAGGGCGCAGCGTCGTGGACATCGCCGCCCCGGGGCACCGGGAGGCGCAGCTCAGTGACCTTCAGCGGGCTGCAGAGGACCACCAGACCAGTCGCCGGGAGGCCGTTCATCTGACCGGCGGCGACGGCACCGTGGACGTCTCGGTCACCGTCTCCCCCGTTCTGGGCCCGTGGGGCGAGTTGCTCGGCCTTTCGGTGGTGGCTCGGGACATAACCGAACAGGTCCGCGCCCGACGCGCCCTGCGGGCCAGCGAGGAGCGGTTCCGCCTGATGGCCGAGACCGCCTTCGACGGCATGAGCATAGTCGAGCTGGACCCGGAGACCGGCCGCCAGACGCTCGTCTTCTGCAACGAACGCTACGTGGAGATGTCCGGCCGCACGGAGCGGAGCCTTCGGCAGACCGATGCCCTGCGCGCGTTTCGCGCCAGTCGTGAGGAACTGGAGTCGGTCGAAGCGCTGACCATGCTGCGGGAGGAGTATCTGGACCCCGCCTACTGGCAGGAGTGCGACCAGCGGCTGGCCCGGGGGCTGCCGGTGCGCGAACTGGGCTCCTGGAAGCGCCCAGACGGCGCGGAGAACTACCACGAACGCTCCTGCGTCCGCGTGCCCCTGGAAGGGAAGCAATACCTGTTCTCAGTGGACAGGGACATGACCGACGCCCTGCGGCGCGAGAAGGAGCTGAAGGAAACGCTTGAGGACATGGCCCTGTTCCACACCGAGCTGGAGCGGCTCGGCTACACGGGCGAGAGGCGCACCGAACGCACCCAGCCCCATCGAGCGCAAATAGAAGAAGTGGCCCGTCGGGTGCGTGAGGGTCCGGTCGCTGAGTTCGACTTCCGGGCCGCAGCCGAGCAGATGCACGTCTCCTACGGCTATTTCCGCAGGCTGTTCCGCCGCTACATGGACCGCCCCCCGCACGACTACCTGCTGCTGTGGCGCATGAGGAAGGCCGCCCGCGCCCTGAGGGAGCCGGACAGACCAGTCAAGAGCGTGGCCCACGAACTCGGCTACGACGATCGCGTCTACTTCTCGAAGCTGTTTAAGAGCAAGATCGGCCTCTCGCCCACCGACTATCGCCGGGCCCTGCGCCGGACACAGCAGGCCGGGCCCTGACCAGCCCCCGGCGGGCCGCTCACCAGGGCCACTCGCGTCCCTGGTTGTCGCGCATCACCAGGCGATCCTCGTCACAGGCACCCAGGAAGTAATCCAGCGCTGCGGCGGCCGCCTCTTCCGGCTCCAGGTCCGCCTCCAGGTTCTTCTCCCCGCTCATGTAGGTGCGCATCCAGCCGGGATGGTAGAGCCGGAAGGTGAAGCCGTCGGGGCGCAGGTCGTTGAACAGGATCTTGACGGCCATGTTGAGGGCCGCCTTGGACATGCAGTAGCTGAACCACGCCCGGCGAGTGCAGCGGCCGATGCTGCCCGCCTCCGAGGAGACGAAGCAGAGCCGCCGCATGCCGCCCTCGTCCATCAGCGGCAGAAACGCCTGGACGACGTGCAGCGGGCCGACGGCGTTCACGTCGAACAGGCGGTGCATCTCCGCGTAGTCCTGCTCCTCGCGGATGGTCCGGCCCATGACCGGCGAGATGACGCCGGCGTTGTTGACCAGCAGGTCCACCCGCCCGGCGGCGTCGCGGACGGCGTCGGCCGCGCGGGCGACGGATTGCTCGTCGGTCACGTCCAGGGGCACGCTGTGGAGCCGCCCGTCGGCTTCCTCGCCCAGTTCGTCCAGCTCCGGCCATTCGGGCATGAACTGGCCGGCGCACACGATCCAGCCCTTCTCCAGAAGCCCGGCCGCCAGGGCATGGCCCAGCCCCCGGTCGGCGCCGGTCACGAATGCCACGCGGTCCGCCATCTTATTCCTCCTGGTGCGGGTTCGGTGCCGGTTGCCGGGCAGCTTACAGGTCCCCGCCCGCTTGCTCAACTGCATCCTCTTCGTCGCGAACCAGCCGGGCTATCTGCCCGTCGTAGCTGGTGGCGCTGGGGATCCAGCGCGTCTGGCACTCGACCATCCAGCCCACGCCGAGGAACTCCCGCATCCGGACGACCTCCGGCGGGAGGTGCTCCCGGGCGCTCAGGCCTGCCCCATCCAGCAGCGGGGAGCGGGCGGCGGCATAGAACTCCGGCTCCACCGTCGGGCCGCACTGGCACTTGTAGATCGCCGGCCCGTCGGCCGTCTCAACGCGCTCCACCTGGCTGAGCGGCCACTGCTGAAGCACCTCCCGTTCCCGCACCGGGCTGCCGAGAAGCTCGGCCAGCTCCGCGTCGTCGTGCAGCCGCATCTCCCAGTGTTCGTGCTTGTGCATGCGCGTCTCCGGGTTGTCGTCAGTGGCACGCCGGTTCGAGGACGTAGATGGCCCAGCCGAAGTGCTTGCGCCCGTAGCGGAAGTACTCGTCCTGCGTCTCGC
>JAWOCH010000197.1:0-4377 GCA_046483865.1 Candidatus Brocadiia bacterium
GCCAAAGGACCGGCCACACAGAGTCTGGGACTCTGGGAAGAGGCCTCCACGCCCCTGTCGAGCGGCGTCTTCTACCGCACCGGCGTTGACACGGCCACCACCCCGGCGGGTCCGGCCGGCTGCTTCAACGCCTGGGCAATACGGCTCCCGTGCAGGCTGCCGGTGGATTACGTATTGACAATTCGCCATGAGCCGGTATAATACTGATGGTAGGGGGTAGTGCATGACGCTGAGAACTTCGGCAGGGGGCGGTGCTGAAGTGGACTTCGCCGATTCCGGCCGGCCTTCGAGTCGTTCCCACAGCCTGCCGCTCCGCCTGGAGCGGCTGGAGCCGCGGCTGCTGCTGAGCAGCACCTTCGGCGAGCCGCAGGTGATCACGGAGGACGCGGCTACGGTTTCGTCTGTATGTGCCGCGGACCTGGACGGAGACGGCGACGCCGACGTGCTGTCGGGTTCCTATACTTACGGGGAACTCGTCGGCAAGATCGCCTGGTACGAGAGCCTGGGTGACGGCAGCTTCGCTGAGAGATCCGTCATAGCGACGGATGGAGACTCGCTCTCAGTCTGTGGTTGTGACCTGGACGGTGACGGCGACACCGACGTATTGGCTGGGGGCGGAGACGGGATCGACGTCGCCTGGTATGAGAATCTGGGCGGGGGAGCATTCGGCCAGCAGCAGGTGATCGACTCTTCGGGCTACGCAACACGGGCGGTTTGCGCTGCGGACCTGGACGGAGACGGAGACGCCGACGTGGTGGCAGCTTCGAGAGCCGGCTCCCCCGGCGAGTACAGGATCGCCTGGTATGAGAACCTTGGCGGAGGCGCATTCGGCGACCAGCAGGTGATCTCCACTGCGGCCGACTGCCCGAGCGACGTTCACACGGCGGATCTGGACGGAGACGGGGACGCGGACGTGCTTTCGGCCTCCGAGTACGACGACAAGATCGCGTGGTATGAGAATCTGGGCGGGGGCAGTTTCGGACCCCAGCAGGTCATCACGACGGATGCGGACAGGGCGGAGTCGGTCCACGCGGCCGACCTGGACGGCGACGGCGATATGGACGTGCTGTCGGCATCATACGGCGATGACAAGATCGCGTGGTATGAGAACCTGGGCGGTGGCAGTTTCGGCGCCCAGCAAGCCATCAATGTGCCGGATCCCAGTGGCGATCCGCTCGACGACATCGAGGGCAACGCGGACGGCGCGCAGGAGGTCTACGCGACCGACCTGGACGGCGACGGCGATCCCGACGTGCTGTTTGCATCCGGGGGCAAGACGGCGTGGTACGAAAACCTGGGGGGGGGCAGTTTCGGGCCTCAGCGGATGGTCGGCACCCCTGGTTTCTGTGTACATGCGGCCGACTTCAGCGGCGACGGGGCACCTGACATACTTGCCGGGGCCTCGCACTTGATCATGTGGCATGAGAATGGAGGGCGACGCGACTTCGGCCCTGCGCAGAAGATCACCACTCCTGCCATCTCGACCTACGACGCGTTCAAAGTAGACGCCGCGGACGTTGAGGGCGATGGCGATACCGACGTGGTGGCAGCGTTGGGGGCGGACGGCCGAATCATGTGCTACGAGAACTGCGGGGGCGGCTGGTTTGCTTCACATGAGATTGCCACCAGCACTGCGGGCGCTGGATCTGCCCGTCTTGCCGATCTGAACGGCAACGGCCGCTACGACGTGGTCGCCAGCTTGTGTGACCAGGTCGTCTGGTACGCGAACTGGGGTGGATGTAACTACAGCACTCAGCACCTGATTGAGGCCGTGGACACGGGTGAAGTCCGCGCAGCCGACCTGGACGGCGACGGAGACAACGACGTGTTGGCCTGGACCAGCCCTCTGTGGAGCGTTCGCGAACTGGTGTGGTACGAGAACGTGGATGGGGGCACGAGCTGGATCTCCCGACTGCTGACCAGTACTTCCTACTCGACGGGTTCGGCCTCTGCGGCCGACCTGGACGGGGACGGGGACAACGACGTGCTGTTCACCGCGGCCGACTCGGTCTCGTGGTGTGAGAACCTGGGGGACGGGTCTTTTGCGGTTCCCATCGGAATCGGCCACCGCGAGAAAGCGAGGGGGGCGTACGCGAGAGACATGGACGAAGACGGCGACCTGGACGTGCTGGCAGTTGGTCAGCAGGATTTGGGGATCGCATTGTACGAAAACGACGGGAGCGGCAGCTTCGTTCTCCAGCAGGTGATTGACCCTGAGCTATACCACCCTGAGTGCGTCTACGCGAGAGACCTGGACGGAGACGGAGACGCGGATGTAATGTCGGTTTCGCACTTCGGTAACCGCGGCGTCGTCTGGTACGAGCAGCGGGAGGACGGAAGCTTCCTCCGCCGGCTGGTGCAGGACAAGGTCTACCACACAAGCATCAACAGCGTGTTTGCAGCGGACCTGAATGGCGATGGAGCCCCGGAACTCCTCTCGGGCCATGCCTGGCATGAGAACCTTATGGGTGGCGACGCTCTGTTGGTCTGGGGCACGAACGAGGCCGGAGGCATCTTCGTACGTGAGGCCGTCTGCCAGAGCGAACTCACCGGCACCGGCTGGGGCCGCGCGCCGGGCGACCTGAAGCAGGTCTCCTGCGGAGAAGCGGTGGCCTGGGGCGTGAACGACAGTGGAGGCATCTTCCTGCGCGAGGGTATATCCTGGGGCAACCCATCGGGCACCGAATGGGCTCGAGTGCCGGGCAGGCTGACGCAGATCAGCACGGGGGCGTGCGGCCTGGTCTGGGGCGTCAACGGGAACGGCGGTATCTTCGTGCGGGAGGGCGTCTCGGAGACCGACCTGGACGGCACCGGCTGGGGACGCGTCTCAGGCAAGCTGGCCAGCCTCTCGGTCGGCGAAGAGGCCGTGTGGGGGCTGAACGACGCGGGCGGGATCTTCGTGCGCGAGGGCGTCAGCGCCGCCGACCCGACCGGCACCGGCTGGCTCCGGGTGTCCGGCAAGCTGGCGCAGGTCAGCGTCGGGCAGGCCGGGCTGGTCTGGGGGATCAACGCGAACGGCGGGGTCTTCGTGCGGGAAGGCATGACGGCGACCGATCCGGCCGGCACCGGCTGGATGCGGATTGATGGCAGGCTGGGGCAAGTCTCCTGCGGTTTCGGCGAGGTGTGGGCCGTCGGGCCCTCCGGCGGTATCCTGCGCCGCACCGGCGTGCTGCCCTACTGGACGCCGCAGGGCACCGCCTGGGAGCGGGTTCGGGGTTCGCTCCGGCAGGTCTCCGTCGGGCTGCTGCACACGCGCCAGGAGTCCGGCATATCGGCGACGGCCAGCGCGGAAACTACTGCTACCGACTCCGGCCTGCTGGTCGAGATGGAACTGCTCTACCGCAGCGAGGACGCCTGGTCGGGGAACCTGGCCGACGACGAGGAGCAGTCCGCCTGGCAGACGGCGTAGCTGACTCAGTCGTAAAGCTCCGCGACCTTCTCGGTGATGCCGGCGAAGTCGCCCTTCAGCGAGCGGTAGAGCTGCTGGTAGAGGGGGTAGAACTCCCGGTAGATGGCGGCGGCTTCGGGATCCACGTCGTAGCGGTTGGTGACGTTGATGGACTGGTCACATGCCTCGGGCACGCTGTCCCACACGCCCGTTCCCACGCCGGCCAGCAGGGCGGCGCCGTAGGCGGGGCCCTCGCTGGCGTTGATGGTGCAGACCTCCTGGCCGTAGACGTCCGCCTGCATCCGCCGCCAGAACTCACTCCTCGCGCCGCCGCCGGAGAGCCGTATCTGGCTGACCTCGACGCCCATCTGGCGGATCAGCTCCACCGAGTCGTTCATCGCGTAGGTGATGCCCTCCATGACGGCGCGGATGACCTCGGCGCGGCCGTGCCGCGGCGTGATGCCCACCAGGGCGCCGCGGGCGTTGGGGTCGGCGTGGGGGGTCCGCTCTCCGGTCAGGTAGGGCAAGAACAGCAGCCCCTCCGCGCCCGGCGGCGCCTCGGCGGCCAGGGCGGTCAGCACCTCGTAGGGGTCCACGCCGCGGCGCTCGGCCTCCGCCTTTTCCGCCTCCGCCAGGTTGTTGCGATACCACTGGAGGGAGCCGCCGGCGCTCAAGACCACCCCCATCACGTGCCACTTGCCGGGCACGGCGTGGCAGAATGTGTGCAGCCGGCCCTGCGGGTCGGTTGCCACCTCGTCGCTGAAGGCGAACACCACGCCGCTGGTGCCTATGGTGGCGCTGATCACTCCGCTGCGCACGATGCCGTTGCCGACGGCGCCGGCGGCCTGGTCGCCCCCGCCGCCCACGATGGGCGTGCCGGGGGCCAGTCCCAGCTCCGTGGCGACGGAGGGGCTGACCTGCGCGCTCACCTCGGGCGATTCGTAGCAGTCGGCCAGCAGGTCGCGGTCAATCTCCAGCGCATCTAACAC
>JAWOCH010000246.1:0-6743 GCA_046483865.1 Candidatus Brocadiia bacterium
CCCGAAGTCTATGTAGCGCACCGAATCCCCGGGCCTGAACTCGAACGGCTCCGGCGCCCACTTCAGGTCGCCGGTGGGCAGCACCTTTGCGTGCGGCTTCTGCCAGGCGTATTCCTGTGCTGCGACGGCCGGGGCTGCGGCCGCGAGCACGATAATGACCAGAAACAGCACGCACCTGCATCGTTTCCTCATCTTCATCTCTCCCGACCCCCATCGACTGTTCGTCATTTGGGGAGTTCTATCGCACCGGCGTCGCGCCTGCCGACCGGTTCGTTGCCACACAGGTCGCGCAGGAACGGTCCGTTGGTCTGCCACTCGTAAAGCTCCTGGATTTCCGTCTGAGCGTCTTCCAGCGTGCCTCGGCAAACACGCAGGAAGTCAATCGCTCCCTTGAAGTACTCCGAGTCGTTCATCCCCTTGCCGACCAGGAAATCCGCCGCGCAGTCCAGCGATGCCTCTGGCGGCAGGGACGCTGTGGCCTGGGCCGACAGGTGGCCGTCCAGGTAGATGGCCATACGTCCCGTCCGGCGATCAATCTCTGCCAGCACATGGTGCCATCCGCCGTCGTTGACGGGTCCGGCCGTGGCCACTGAGTCGTGACTGCCGTCGGAGCTTACGCGGAACTCCGCGCGGCCCGCGTCGTTGATCGTGAGCTGGTAGCCGGACCTGCCGTCGTGCTTGCCCAGCACAATGCCGTCGGTGTGGCCGGCGGCGGCACGCAGGTTGGCCTCGACCAGCAGGTTCTCGGTCTGGATGGCCAGGGTCTTGCGCCGTTCGGCGGGGTACCTCAAGTAGCCTTCCTCATCGCCTTTGCCTTCCACGATCTCGAAGGGCTCTTCGTCGGGTATCCTGTTGCGGTGCTTGCCCCGGAAACGGGAGAGCGGTATGCGGAAGTCCTCCCGGAGGGCGGCATCCGGGTAGCGGGCGAACCGGCCGCCGTCGAACCGCAGGGCCCCCTTCGCCCAGTCCTCGCTCGGCGCCGGCACGAAGTCCTGCAGTGAGGCCCGGTTGACCTCCAGGTCGAAGGTCGGCACCTGTTCGTACATCATGCGGTAGAAGTGCGCCTCGCTCATATACCAGTGGTAGTCGAGCACGCGCCGGGGGGCGGCGCGATTCTCGGTGAAATGCCACTCGCCAACCGTGCCGTAAAGCGACCAGGGGATGAAGTAAGTCACCCCTGCGTCTATGGCTGCCGAAGTGGGCCGTGGGCGGAAGTCCACCTCGGCGCTGGAGCCGATCTGAGGAGCCGGACAGCCCGCGACCGGGCTGCTGTCCGTTGCAGTCCCCAACTGCCCGAAGCGTACGGGGAACTGCTGCATCTGCCGGGCCATAGCTGAAATGCTGTCGGCGCCGATCTCCAGCGGAATGTCCAGCCGGGGTTGGTCCTGATCGTCGTAGCGTTGCCGAAGGATGCCGCCGGCCCTGGCTTCACCGTGGAAGACGTTGGCGGCGAAGGCCAGTGAGGGCACGCCCCGCAGGCCGGAGGCGGCGTCGTCGCCCCCTCCCACCAGCGACGGATCGCCCATCCGGTTGTTGGCCAGGAATTGGCGCTTTATCTCGCTGAACACGTTGCTCAGCACGTCGCATCGGTTTCCACTGCTGCCGCCGATGCCTTTGCCGTGGCGATAGACGGTGTTGTTGGTGAACTGGTTGAGGAAACCGAAGACCATGAAGTAAGCGGAGTTCATGCTGCGGTAGGGGTCCTCTTCCTCGATGGTGCCGCCCCAGATGACGTTGTTGAAGCAGTAGATCTTGTATGCGCCGTCGAGGTAGAGCGGATAGGACAGGTTGGCCATGGGGATGCCCCAGAAGCCGCCGGGCATGTGGCCGACGGAGCTACCTATGTTGTTGCAGTACGCGTAGATAGGACCGCCCTGCCAGAGTGCGAGGCCGCCGTAGTCGTTGACGCCGCGGGCGGTGTCCTCGGTCAGGTTGTGATGGACGAGGATGCGAATGAATGGAACGTTCAGCATGCGGATGGCCAGCGAGCCGAGGGCCCCTTGCTTACCGCCGAAAACCACGATGCCGGAGCCGAAACTACGGCGAACGATGTTCCCGGCTATCTCGGCCGTCCGCGGGTAGAGGACCGAGACGGTAGGCACGTTCGACTGGACGTTGCCCGCGTGGCGAAAGCCGGTGTTGTAGAACCGGTTGCGCAGCACGTCCACCCGCCCCAGGCGCCCGAAGGCCCGCATCAGCGAGCCGCCCGAACCATCGGCAATCCGGACGCCAGTCTCCCAGACATCCCGGAACTCGCAGTCCGCAACCCGCACGTGGTCCAGGAAGTCCGTGCGGGGCTCCTTGCGGGCCATCTTGATGCCGGCCCGGACGGCGACCTCAGCCGCGTCGTAGAACTCGCAGTGGTGGATGTCTATGTGGCCGCAGGTGCCCGTGACGCCGATCGTCGCGCCGCGTGCGAAGCTGAAGCGGAGTCCGCTGATCTCAATGTGGCTCTGATCCTGGATGGTAATCTGGCCGTAGTCATTGCTCAGCTCGAGCCTCAGTGCGTTCGGGTCGGCGCCCTCGGCCAGCCGAAGGTAGAGAATGCCCGTGCCGCCGTCCAGGTAGAACTCACCCGGCGAGTCCAGGCACTGCGGCAGGTTCTCGATCATGTAGCGCACGTTCTTCTTCATGCCACCCGGATACCCCTGCCTGAACGCGCCGTGCTCCGGGTAGTAGTACGGAATCTGTTCACCGGTCTTCTTGTGCTTTGTCGTTGCTGGGATCTCTCTCGGCGTCGGCGTGCCCATGAAGAGCGGGTACTGCGACCACAGGTAGCCGCCTGTGAAGTAGTCGGCGGGGAAGCCCTTGAGGTCCTCATCGTAGGGGCCGCCGACCTGCCGCCCCTCGGCGTCCTCGAAACTGGCCGTGCCGTCCCACTTGTGCCAGTAGTCCATGGCGAACTTCTCCCCGCCCGGTTGCCAGTCGGGGGTGCGGGCCAGGTGCAGCTTGCGCACGGTTCCGTCGTCGCTGACCAGGAACAGGCCGTAGAACGGCGGTTCGGCCCGGCGATTCCACCTCCTGGCCGGCTGGGTGAAGATGATCTCGTTGTCCTCATCGAGAAGACCCGTCTCGCTCAGGTCCAGGGCCCAAACCTTCTCCGGGTCAGGCAATCGCCCAGGCGGCTGGAGTTGGGACGCCCTCACCCATTCGGCCGGCAGGCGGGCTGATCCGATCAGCCACGGCTTGCCCTCTCCCCAGGAGGGATCACGGGTCAGGCGGATCGGGTTGCCCGGCTCCCCCGACTCGTCCGCACCGAGCTGGCCCCGGTACGCCGCGCCGCCCTTGAACACGTAGGTGATGGGTCCGGACGCCTCTGCTGCTTTGCCGGTGGCCTTCCGGTCCCAGGGGTGGTGCTTCCAGGGCGTCTGGTTCGTCAGGCCGTCATTCGCGTCGTCGCCGCCCCCGAAGTCTATGTAGCGCACCGAATCCCCGGGCCTGAACTCGAACGGCTCCGGCGCCCACTTCAGGTCGCCGGTGGGCAGCACCTTTGCGTGCGGCTTCTGCCAGGAATACTGCTCGGCGGCCGCGGTTACGGGCGCCAGCAATACCAGAAGCGCGGTGAAGATCCCTTTGGCAGCTCTCATGTCTTCCCTCCCCTCCAGAGCCCGCGATCAGTCTTCCAGCCAGGGCGCGCGGCATCCCATCTTCTCCCACTCCTCTTCGGTGGGCACGACCATGTGCTCGGCCATGAGGTGGCCTTGCGCGAGGCCCGTGACCTTGCGGGAGTAGCCCGGCCCGAGTGCATCAATGTCGGCCTGGATCTTCTCCTCCGGGCCGGTGAACAGCAGCCCGTAGTCCGGGTGGCGATGCTGGCGGTTGGCGGGCACGTCGTGGTCCTTCCACCGGCCGCCGTCCACGGCGTCGGAGTAAGGGTCGTCCCGGTGGCGTTCTATCAACGCGGCGCGCAACGCTCTGCCGCGGTCGTCCTCTTCCAGGATGGGCCCCTGTGCCACGTCGTCGCCGACGGCGAAGTGCCATTCCCGCTTGTCGGCGGCCGAATGCCAGTAGCAGCGCTCCCCGTCGGCGGCGAAGTACTGCCCGTTCCAGGAGCGGCTGAACTGGCTGAACACGGTCCGTTCCCCCGGCTCCAGGTCCGCCACCTCGCGCAACGAAAGCGACTCCGGCAGCTCGGGGCAGTCCAGACCGGCCGCCTCCAGCACGGTCGGCATGATGTCCAGAATGCTCGCCGCGCCCCGGCACTCCCGCCCCTCCGCCATGAAGCCGGGCAGGCGGGCGATCAGCGGCACGCGCACCGCACCCTCCAGCATACAGCGTTTGCCCACGCAGCCGTAGTCGCCCAGCATTTCGCCGTGGTCGGTGGTGAAAATGACCAGCGTGTTGTCTATCTCGTCTCCCAGGGCCTCCAGGATGCGCCCGACGTGGTAGTCCACGTAGGAGATGGCGGCGTAGTAGGCGGCGCGGATGCGTCGGAGGAGCATGTCGTCGCCGCCGACGGCGTCCTCCATCCACTTGTAGCGGTTCTGGAAACGGTTCGCGCGGCACTGGTAGTCCCGGTAGTTGGCCGGCCGAAGCGGAGGGTCCATCTGGCTGGCGCGGTAGAGGTAGAACCAGGGGTAGGGCACCTGCCACGATGGGTGCGGCCGCCCGAAGTGCGAGCACAGCAGGAACGGCCGGTCCCCCTCGCGCCGCCGGAGGAACTCCACCGAGCGATCCGCCGTCCAGTGGGTGCGGTCGTACCTGTCCGGGTAGGGCAGCAGCATGGGGATATAGTAGTACTCCGTGCCTGCGCCGCGCGCCTCCCCCACCCAGTCCAGGCCCTGCTCGGCAAACCAGGGCTTGTAGTCCTCAGCCGTGGTGAGGAACTCGTCGAAACCGTCCAGGGAGGACGGCTCGCCCGGCGGCGTGTGCGTCTTGGGCCGGCCGAACGCCTCGTAGGGTTTGCCGTATCCGGCCGTCTGGTAGCCGGCGTCGTGCAGCATCGTGGCGAAGTCGGGCACGTCCATCCTGGGCCCGCCGAAGTTGTCGGTCATCAGCCCCGCATGGGGCGGGGTGCCCGTGGACATGGCGTGGCGGGTCGGCCCGCAGACGGGGCAGCACGTGTAGGCCCGCCGGAAGGCCGTGCCCTCGCGCGCCAGGCGGTCCAGGTGCGGCGTGCGGATCACGTCATTTCCGAGCGTACCGATGGTGTCCGCGCGCTGCTGGTCTGTGACTATCATCAGGATGTTCGGGCGGCGATCGGAGGGCATCGGCTTTACCTCTACGTTCTGGCGGGCGGCAAGTACATTCCTTCGATGGTATGGCGAGCGCGGCTCCTATACAATGGACTGAACGCGCGATGTTTGCACGATTCGCGCAAGCGCCCTCTGCGCCCCTCTGTCGGGTAGGTGCGACATGGACTCACCCGCCCCCAACGCCATCGTCATGCAGGCGGGTTTCCCCTATGTTGGGCCCGGTCGGCGGGAAGTCTTCCCAACCGTGTACAGCCGGCCCGTGGTGCGCTGCATCGGTGGTGAGGGGGAGGTGCTGATCAATGGAGAAGCGCACGAGCTGAAGAAGGGCAACGTGGTGTTCATGCCCTGGGCGGCCGCCGTCACCTATCGCACCCCGCCCGAGCAGTCCATGGTGCTGTGCAGTTGCCACGTCATCCCCGAGTTCGTCTGCGACGGGGAGGAGTTCACCTACGCCGTCGCCCACCGTGAAGGCGAACGGGACACGCTGGGCGGGCTCAGGAGCGACGCCACGCTGCCCGGCCTGGAAGGCGTCCAGACCGGCTACGAGGCCAGTGAGAGCCCCCTCCGTCATCTGACCAACTACATCGCGCACAAGTATGCCCGCCAGGAGCCCCACGAATGGGAGGCGCGGCACCTGGCCCGGCTGCTGCTACAGGAACTGCGGGAGCACTTCTCGCGTCAGACATGGCGGCGCGAGCTGTCCCAACTGATGCAGCAGGCGCTGGAGTTCATTGATGAGAACTACGCCCGCGCCATCTCCACGCGTGAGTTGGCGCGCCACCTGGAGTGCAGCCCCTCGACTGTGGCCCGTCACTTCCGGACTGAACTCGGCCAGACCCCCGTCGAGCGCATACACAAAAGACGCATCCGGGCCGCCTGCCGTCTGCTGGCCACAAGTCGGCGGTACGTCGGCGAGATCGCCCGCATGGTCGGTATCGACAACCCCTACTACTTCTCCCGCCTGTTCCGCCGCTACCGGAACATGACCCCCACCGAATACCGCCAGCGCAACATGGTCTTCTGAGCCGTCTGCGGCCGTGAGGCCTCCAAGGGCGACACCCATCGGCCATGCAGCTCCCGGTATCGCTCCAGGGCCGACTGCTTGTCGGCATCGCCGGCAAAGTTGCGTGTCTCGTAGGGATCAGCCTCCAGGTCGTAGAGCTGCTCGCGGTTCTCGCCCTCGTCGTAGAGGCCGTACTTGTGCCGCGGCCCGACCACGGCGTAGCCGACCTGGCACTCGACCGCCACCGCCTCCCGCCAATCGCAGTCACGGCCCTCCAGCAGGGGTCGCAGGCTGCGTCCGCGACGGCCCTGCGGCGGCGCCACGCCCGCGTAGTCGCACAGCGTGGGCAGCAGGTCCAGGCCGTTCGAGACCAGCCGGTTCTCGACCTCGCCCCGCCGGGCCGGCCCCGGCCCGCTTACGATGAACGGCACGCGCATCGCCTCCTCGTAGAGCGCCGTCTTGTGCTCCAGGCGATGGGCGGAATCGTGGTCACCGTGGTCGCTGGTGAAGATGACCATGGTGTTCTCCTCCAGCCCGGACTCCTG
>JAWOCH010000275.1:0-6363 GCA_046483865.1 Candidatus Brocadiia bacterium
GGCCCCATGGCCATGTCCCAGACGTAGGTCTCCTCGAGCTCTGCGAAGGTGGTGACATCGCCCTGGCGGTCGATCTTCAGCATCACATCGTCCGGCACGACGGCGGCCAGCACGCCGCCGTCCAGCAGGGGCAGCACGCTTAGCACGTGCTGGTCCCCGGAATCATAGAGCTGCTCCAGGCCGTCATCGCGCAGCACGAACACACCCCCCGGCGACCCGGTCCCCACGTAGACGTCGCCCTCGTGGGACGCCTCGACATCCCAGACGAACTCGCACTCGACGCCCTCTATCTGCTCGGCGGCCGGGGCGAGGACGACTTCGCCGGTTGAGCGCACCGAGACACCGTCCAGCTCGCCGGCGGCGAACTGGGCGGCGCCCGCCGTAGTCCAGGTCTCCGCCTGCGCGGTCAGTGGACAGAGGGTCAGCAGGGCAGCCGTCAGCAGTGTGAGGGCCTTGCGCATTGCTCTCTCCGCGTTGTGGTATGCTCAGGGCTTGTGCGGTTCGGGCTCAACGATGCCGATCCGGACGGTGTGCGCGCCCTGGAGGATCCAGGGCGTCTGGACGGTCTGGACCTGGTCGCTCACAAGGGGTTCGGCACTTCCCGACCCGGCGAACCGCAGGATGTTCAGAGCCGACTGAGGCAGGGCGGGCATCGGCTCGCCCGCATAGCGCACGCCCTGCTGGACGAAGGCGGAGCGCACCACCAGGTGACGGTTCGACTCCATCTCTTCCAGCAGCTCGATCAACTGTTCGAAGCTTTTCGGCGCGAAGAAGCCGGGATCCAGCCGGGCCTTGATAATCTGGTTGGTGACGGCGTCGCAGACCAGCACTTCGGCGCTGGTTCCGGGGCGCGCCGTCTCCGGAATGGGGAGGGTGACCTTCCGTGTCACTTCCTCGCCGCGCCACTGTTGCAGGCGGATTATCAGGCTGACCTCCGAGCCGGGCTCCGCCTGCAGGCGCTCCGCCCGGACCGAGCGTATGAGGGCGGCGTCGAACCCCTTGCGCGCCTCCACCTCGTAGTCCACACCCGCAATGTCCGCGCGCCGGAACGGATTCAGCGTGAGGGCGCTCAGCGGCAGTTCCACCATCTCGAACACGGGCATCATCACCGATTCCGTGGCGAACTCGTTGCGCAGCACGACCGGCTCCTCGCGGCCCTTCAGGTGCAGCTTCGAGGTCACTTCCAGGGTGTAGCGCTGCCCCTCGCCCTGCCAGCGTGTGCTGCTGTAGGCGACAGCCAGAGAGGCGAACATCGGCGCGGTCTGCCAGTAGCCCGCCACGTCGTAGTTGTAGGTGTCGCCGGCCAGCCCCTTCACCCGCACGGTGCAGGGGAACATGGGCGCCTCCTCGCCCAGGCGGCCCACGATGCAGGAATCGCGATCCTCCACGACGCGCCCGACGATGCGATCCGGATTGCTGATGCGGAAGGAGCGCCGGATGCTGGGCACCACGATGGCGTCGCGGCCCAGCACCATGGGCAGGTCCACCCGCCCCGCGCTGAGCAGCGGATGGCCGAACGCCACCACCCGGTCGCCGTCCACCCACGTGGCGGTGCCCATGCTGGCTATCTCCATGTCGCCCGTGATGAAGGCACTGCCGACGACTGCGCCCGGGACGGCCTCGGGCGATCCGCCGGTCTCTGCGGCATCGCCTCCGGCGGCCTGGACGGGCATAAGGCCCGTGCCGCTCAGGCCGGCCAGCAGGCCGGCGGCGTCCGCGCCGGCACCGGAAATCGACAGCGGCACAGGCAACGGCGCCAGCTCCGCGACTTCTCCGTCCCCCAGCGGCCAGCGCAGTGTGCGGGCCGCCGTCCGGCGGGCGCGAAGCACCGGCGGCAGCGAGGCGCGCATCAGCGCCTCGTCCAGCCTGTCGGCGGGCAGCGGCGCGTCACGGCCCTCGGTCAGCAGCCGCGCCAGCTCCTCGGCCTCTTCCCGCATCGCGCGGGCGGCTTCGGCTCGGGCCTGTTCTGAGTCTTCCTCGGCCCCCTCCTGGTCCATGCGCTGGACCTTCAGCATCTCCTCTGCGGGCGTGACGCCGGCCAGCGGAATCTTCGAGAAAAACCACCCGTAGGCCACCGCGCCGATCAGCTTGTCCTGGATAAACACGGGGCTTCCGCTCATTCCCGCTATGATGCCCGCCTCGTCCACGATGGGCCCGCTGAAGCGGATCAGGATCATGTCGCCCTTCGGATACCAGCCCGTGACCACGCCCAGCACTTCCACGTCGAAGCGCGTCAGTTCGGTGCCTTTGAGGGTGGCCACGCCGTAGCCCTTCATGCCGGCCTGCACCTGGGAGGCGGGCATGATGGGGGGCAGTTCCTGGGCGGGGGCTGCCGTGGGGAATGCCAGGGCCGCAGCGACGACTACGACGAGGAAGGTCAGCACTGGTCTGCTGCCGTGCATCGCGCCTCCCGCGGAAGGGGCAGGATAGACCGGTAAGCGAGTTCCGCTAATGTAAGGCGTCCAGCGGACCAATGCAACGGTTGACGGTGCGGCTCTCAGGCGGAACGGCGCAGCTCCTGTCCCTCGGCAGGCAGCCGGGGCGTGGCCGCCCATTCGGCCTCGCGGCGGGAGATGTCGGCACCCAGATCCCCCAGCACGACCTCCAGGTTCTCGTAGCCGCGGTCTATCTGGTCCACTCCCTGCACCGTGGTCACCCCCTCGGCGGCCAGCCCGGCCAGCACGAGTGCTGCGCCGGCGCGCAGGTCCGCCGCCTTGACGCGCGTTCCGCTCAGCCGGTCAACCCCCCGAACAACGGCCCGCGAGCCCTCCCGCACCATGCGCGCGCCCATGCGGCACATGGCAGACATGTGGGTGAACCGGTCGGGATACACCCCCTCGGTCACGGTACTGGTGCCCTCGGCCAGGGCCAGCAGTGCGCTGAGCTGGGGCTGCATGTCGGTGGGCAGGCCGGGGTAGGGGTAGGTGGTGATGTCCGCCGCGCACAGCCGCCGGCGCCTGCCGGCCCACAGCGTGTCCTCGTCCCGTCCGAACTCCAGACCAATCTGTTCCATCGAGCGGAGGGTGGCCTGCATGTGATCGGTGCGCAGGTCCTCGACGCTGACTTTGCCTCCGGTGATGGCCCCGGCGATCAGGTAAGTGCCCGCCTCGATGCGATCCGGTATGAGCGTGTGCTCGCATCCCTGCAGGTGATCGCAACCGGTGATGGTCAGCGTGCGCGTGCCGATGCCGTCTACCTGCGCTCCACATGAAGTCAGAAAGTGCGCCAGGTCCTGCACTTCCGGCTCGCAGGCGGCGTGCTCGATGACAGTGGTGCCATCGGCCAGGCAGGCGGCCATCAACACATTGGCCGTCCCCAGCACGGTGCTGCCGCGGGGGCCGGCCATGGGCACGGTGGTGCCCCGCAGGGCGGGGGCCCGGGCGTAGACCTGGTGCTCGTCCTCCCGGATCGTGGCGCCCAGCGCGCGGAGGCCCTTCAGGTGCAGATCTATGGGCCGCTCGCCGATGACGCATCCGCCGGGCAGCGGCAGCGCCGCCGCTCCGCGCGTGGCCAGCAGCGGGCCCAGCACGCAGACGCTGGCGCGCATCCGCCGCACCAGTTCCCGCGGCGCCACGGTGACGTCCGTGCCGGCTGAGCGCAGCTCGAGCGTGTGCTCGTCACGCCATCTGAGTTCGGTCCCCAGCGCGCGCAGGATGGCCGCCATCGTCTCCACGTCGCTCAGGCGGGGAACCCGGTGCAGGACGGTGGTCCCCTCGGCCAGCATGGAGGCGGCCATGATGGGGAGCGCGGCGTTCTTGGCCCCGTTCGCCCGCACGGTGCCGTGCAGGGGCCTGCCGCCGCGTATGACGAACTCCTGCATTATGCCGGCCTCGTTCTATTCTCTCATCTTCTGGATACAGAGCACCCGTGCGCAGCCGGTTGCGTCGGGGCGGGTCGCCAGCGTTTCCATCGCGAACCGCCCATCGCTGCCCAGCAGCGCCGCCACGCGCTCGGCCTGGTCTTCGCCCAGCTCCAGAGCCAGGTGGCCGCCCGGCAGCAGCAGGTCGGCTGCCTCCGGGATGATCCGTCGGATCACGTCCAGCCCGTCCGGCCCGCCGTCCAGCGCACCACGCGGGTCGTGGTCGCGCACCTCCGGGGCGAGCGTCCCGATGCGCCCGGAGGGCACATAAGGCGGGTTGCTGACCACAAGTTCGACACCTTCGCGACCGGCCGGCAGACAGCCATCCACCGGGCGGGTCAAGTCGCCCTGTGCGAACAGGACACGCTCCGCCACGCCGTGACGCTCGGCATTGCGGCGGGCGACCTCGAGGGCTGCGGCCGAGCTGTCGGTGCAGACGACATGCAGCGTCGGCCGCTCCGCCGCCAGCGTGACGCCGATCACTCCGCTGCCCGTGCCGATGTCGGCGGCCCATGCCTGCGCGCCCGGCTCCAGCAGGTCCAGGCACGCTGACACCAGCAGCCCGGTCTCCTGGCGGGGGACCATCACGTCCGGCGTGACCCGGAACTCCCTGCCGTAGAACTCCCAGCGTCCCAGCAACTGCTGCAGCGGCTCCCGGGCGGCACGCCGGCGGACCAGGCCGGCGAACTGCCGCCGCACCTGCTCGGGCACCCGACGTTCGGGGTGGGCGTGCAGGATGCTTCGGCTGCAGCCGAGCGCGTCGGCCAGCAGCAGTTCGGCGTTCAGCCGGGCGTCCTCCACACCGGCTTCACGCAACGTGCGGGTAGTCCTGTCGAGTAACGCGGCCACGCTGCGGCGCTTTCTGTCGGCGTCCGGGGTCATCTCGATGCGCGCTCTGCCTGCGGGCGGAAGCACAATACTCCCGCGTTGATAGTTAACGGGATTGGCGAGGCCGAAGTAAAGCTCAGACACAAACTACGGCAAAGGAACCGCTGATGAACGCAGATGAACGCGAATGAGTAAGGCAACGACGCTGACGCCGTTCGCCTGTTAACGTGTCTGACCGCCTTCCCGGCTGCGGCGCTCTCGCCGTTACGATTGTGGGGACGCTGGCTTGCACGGATTGGCGGCGATCAACGGCAACAGCCGAGCGGAGGGCGCCGTGGATACGGCCGTTGTCGTAGCCCGTTCGCTGTAATCCGCGTTTATCTGCGTTCATCCGCGGCTCCCTCGCCGCGGCGCGATGGTCAGAACGCGAACGGGGAGATCACATCGCCCAGGTCGGCCTGTGCCTTCTGGAGGCGTTTGCGCTGGTCGGCAATGACCTGGAAGACGGTCTCCGGCGTGTCGTCCACCTGCGTGCGGTAGATGTTCTCGATGCGTTCGAGTTTCTGCAGGTGCTGCGGCACGCGCGTGGCGAACTGCTCCTCGTAGTCCTCCCTGGAGTAGTCCTTGTCCAGCACGGAGCGGAACAGTTCGTGCAGCAGGGGGTATTCGGGGATCAGCCCGGTGGGGGTGCGGATGGCTCCGGCCTCTCCGTGCACGCGGCGCTCCATCCACTTCAGCCAGACGCGTTTGTCGGGGATGGCGTTCAGGTAGCCGCCGTCTTCGCCGCGCAGAAAGTAGTTCACGCCGAAGACCAGGGGCGGCTCGGCCAGGTCTGCGCAGAACTCCAGGTTGTTCTGCACGTAGCGTCCCAGCGGGATGGCGACGAAGTCCATGATCGCCATCAGGTTGAACCTGCGCACGCCCTCTTCGCCCAGGGTGGCGGCGGTGGTCTCTGACTCCAGGCTGGCGCCCTTGGTGACGATGCCGTGCACCCAGTCGAACGCCTGCTCGACGGGCACCCAGGTGTCGCTGTCGCGTCCGCCGTAGATGACGCCGGCGATGGCGACGCCTGCGGGGTCATCCAGCCGGTCATCGCAGTTCGGCAGGTCCGTGAGCCGGATGGTGTAGCGCGCGTTGGGGTGCGAGTGGGGTATCTCCTTGCCGTCTTCTTCGGTTATGCCCGTACGCCAGCTTCCCTGGAAGTTGACGCCCTCCTCGGGGCAGGGACCGTCCTTGCCCAGCCAGTAGGGCACGCCGTCGGGGTCTATCAGCACGTTGGAGAAGATGATCTCGCCGGGCTCCCCGAGCGCGCGGCAGGTGATGGGGTCGTCCTCCATGTTCTTGTCCCGGATGATGCCGAACACGCCCTTCTCGACGTTCACAGCGCGCACGGCGCCGTCAATGCGGCGCAGGTAGGCGATGTCGTCGCCGATGATGCTCTCCCCGGGCGCCATCGAGGTGGATGTCTTGCCGCAGGCGCTGGGGAATGCGCCGGTGAAGTAGCTGACCCGTCCGCCGGGCCCTCCCACTCCCATCACCAGCATGTGCTCGGCCAGCCATCCCTCCCGGTCCGCCTTGCCGATGGCCAGCCGGAGGGCGAGCTTCTTCAGCCCGATGGTGTTGCCGCCGTACTGGGTGTTGGTGCTGTAGACGAGCCTTTCGTCCAGGTCAATGTA
>JAWOCH010000305.1:0-5964 GCA_046483865.1 Candidatus Brocadiia bacterium
GCAGCGCGACGCCCGGCGCGGCACGGCGCTCTGCAGTCGGGCGGCGCGGGAGGCCGTCTCCGAACAGGTGCGGGCCGACGCGCTCAAGCTGCTCGCCGGCCACTACGAACAGGCCGGTCTGCACGGGAAAGCCGCCCTCGCGTACTCCGGAATGTGTCCCGTCGTCGCAGAAGAGGAGCCACAGTGAAAGGTACCCATGCGCTCATCTCGATCGGTCTGGTCCTGGTCATAGGAGCGGCGGCGCTCGCCGGCGAGGAGCAGGGGGCGCAACCCATGGCGGAGAAGCTGCGGCGCAGCTACGACGCCCCCCTGGAGGACCCCGGCGCAGGGCGGCTCTACGACGAGGCGGGCAAGCTGCTGGAGCAGGCCCGCGCCATGCCGCAGGCGGTGGACCTGGGCGAACTGCCTCCGTCCGTGCCGCCACAGGAGGAGGCCGAGGCGGAGGCAGAGGGCGCAGTGAAACCCGAGCCGCCCGCCGAAGAAGAGTGGGTCGCCGTGTCGGAGGCACCCGTGGTTGAGCCGGAGGAGCTGGCCCGCGTGCACTTCCGGGCGGGCAACTACCAGGAAGCCGCCGCAATCTACCGGTCGCTGTGGGAGGACTCGCCCGGCGACGTGCACCTGCTGCAGATGCTGGCGCTGAGCGAGCGAAACGCCGGACGCGCGGACGAAGCTCTCGCCCTGATGCAAGAGGCCCCGGCAGATTCGGACGCGCGGGAGTGGCTCGACTGGATGTTCAGGATGATGGCCATGGCCGAGCGCCAGGCCGAAGAGGAAACCGAATGAACGACACCGCCGAACAACTGCTGGAGGCATATCGCCGGGAGGAGCCCATCTACCGGCGAGTGCTGGAGCTGGTCGAGCAACAGGCACAGATGATGGAGCAGAAGCCCGACCCCAGCCGGGTTCTGGCGCTGTGCCGCCGGGTGGAGGGTCTGATGGACCAGATCGAGACCATCGAAGAGGCCCTCCAGCCCGCCAAGACCGAATGGGAGCGCAGCGGCACGCCGCACCAGGCGCTGGACGAACTGCTGGCCGCGATAGAGGGCCACATCGAGCGCACCGCCGAGATGCAGGAGCGCGTCCAGCAGGCCCTGCTCCGCTACGTGGAGCAGCAGAAGCGAAGCACCGAGCAGACGCGCGCCCAGATCAAGGCGCGCCGCGCCGACAGGCTCTATCGAGCGGGATGAGGAAGAGCGAGTGGTGGAACTGGCCCCCGACACGGTTCAGGCGGCGCCCGAGGAACTGGAGGCGCTCCAGGAGGCGTTCCGCCAGTTCACGCGCCAGACCGCCCAGCTCCAGGAGGCATACCAGCAGCTCAAGGAGCGCGCCGAGCAGGTCAACACCGAGCTGGAGGCCGCCAACAGGGAACTCGAGCGCAAGGTGCGCGAGTTGGACGAGGCATACAACTTCCAGCGCAGCATCCTGGAGAGTATCCCCACCGCCGTGGTCGTCACGGACCTGGAGGGCATCGTGCGCACGGTGAACCCGGCCGCCGCCCGCATGTGGGGTCTCGAACGGCAGGAGGCCGTCGGCCGGCACTACACGGAACTCATGCAACCCCACCACGGCCTGTTGGAGCGGGTCCTGGAGGGGGAGCACACCCAGCAGTCGGAGCGGCGCGAACTGGACGGGCCGGAGCCGCAGGTCATCTCCAGCACGGCCTGCCTGGTGCAGGACTCCGACGGCCGACCCATCGGCGCCGTCCAGCTCGACCGCGACATCAGCCGGCTCTGCTCCCTGCGGGTGCAGCTCTACCGTCAGGGCAAGCTGGCCGACCTGGGCAAGATGGCCGCCGGCCTGGCCCACGAGATACGCAAGCCGCTGAACGGCATCAAGGGATTCGCCAGCCTGCTGGAGCGCAAAGTCCAGGAGGAACCCGCCCCCCGGCGGTACGTGGGCAACATCGTCGGCGCGGTGGACCGGCTGGACGACCTGCTGCACCGGTTGCTGGACTTCGCCCGCCCGGACGAGCTGCGGCTGGCGACCTGCGACCTGCGCGCCGAAGCCCGGCAGGTGGCCGAGTTCGTCCGCGCCGGCCGGGCCGGGCAGGACGCCGAAGTGACTGTGCGCGTTCCCGAAGACGCCCGATGGGTGCGCGCCGACGCGGACAAGCTCAAGCAGGTCCTGCTGAACCTGATGCAGAACGGGATGGATGCGCTCGCGGAGGGCAAGGGCCGGGTTCGCGTCGAGACGGAGACCGTCCGCGCCGACGGCGAACCACGCGTGGCCGTGCGCGTGGCCGATACAGGCTGCGGCATGACCCCTGAACAGGTCGAGCGCGCCGTGGAGCCGTTCTACACAGACAAAGAGGGTGGCACGGGCCTGGGCCTGTGCATCGTGCATCGGATACTCCAGCTTCACGGAACCGAACTGCAGGTGGACAGCCGCCCCGCCGATGGAACAACCATGTCATTCCTGCTTCCTGCCGCGCCGAGACCGGAGGACAGATGATACAAAGGGTACTTGTGGCCGACGATGCGCCCGCCGACCGCGAGCTGATGCAGGAACTGCTGCGCGCGGCTGACGGGGAACTGGACGTGAGCCTGGCATCCGACGGGGAGCAGGCATGTCGAATGCTGGACGGGCAGACGTTCGACGTGGTGTTCACCGACCTGAAGATGCCGCGCCGGGACGGGCTGCACGTGCTGGCGAAGGCCCGCTCCAATCGGCCGCCCAGTGACGTGGTGGTGGTGACCGGCCACGGCGACGTGCCGACCGCCGTGCGCGCGATGAAGCAGGGCAGTTTCGACTACCTGATGAAGCCCATCTCCGTGGACGAGGTCGAAGCCCTGTTGGCCAAGCTGAAGGAACACCGCCGCCTGATCGAGCAGAATCGCTACCTGCAGGCCGAGCTGGGCGGCGGAGACGGCGAACCGGACATCGTCGGCCGGAGCCCCGCTCTGGAAGCCGTCTGCGAGCGCGCCCGCCACGTCGCCGGCACCGACGCCACCGTGCTGCTGCAGGGGGAGAGCGGCACAGGCAAGGAACTGGTCAGCCGCCTGATACACCAGAACAGCCCGCGCCGGGAGGCGCCGTTCATCCGGATTAACTGCGCCGCCCTCAGCGAGTCCATCCTGGAAAGCGAGCTGTTCGGCCACGAGAAGGGCGCCTTCACCGGCGCACATGCCTCCAAGCCGGGGCGTTTCGAGCTGGCCGACGGCGGCACCATGCTGCTGGACGAGATCACAGAGACCTCCGACAAGCTCCAGGCGGAACTGCTGCGGGTCATCGAGCAGAAGGAGTTCGAGCGCGTGGGCGGCACGCGCACCATCCGCGTGGACCTGCGGCTGATCGCCACCACCAACCGTGACCTGTCCCGGGAGGTGGAGGAGGACCGGTTCCGGGAGGACCTCTACTACCGCCTGCACGTTGTGCCGCTGGTGCTGCCGCCGCTGCGTGAGCGGGACGGGGACGTGGAGCTGCTGGCGGAGCACTTCGCCCGCCGCTTCGCCGCCCGCATGGGCAAGCAGTGCCCCGAGCTGCACGAGAAGGCATTGCAGGCGCTGCGCCGCTATCCCTGGCCGGGCAACGTGCGCGAGCTGGAGAACCTGATGCAGCGGATGGTGATCATGGACGCGGACGGCGTCATCGGCCCCGACGACGTGCCCGACTACGTGCACACGCCCCGCCACGACCTGCCCGGGGAGCTGCCGTACGGACCGACGCTGGAAGACGTGGAGCGCCAAGTGATCCTGGCCACACTCGAAGCCACGGGGGGGAATCGAACACGGGCGGCCGAGAAGTTGGATATCTCAACGCGCACCGTGCGCAACAAGCTGAAGAAATACGCCGAACAGGGCTACCTGGACGAAGATCCTTCCTGAGGTCGGAAAGCATTTCCGCCCCCACGGCGCCTCTCGCCCGCCTGCCCGGCCATCGGGGCTTCGCAGCCCGCGACGGGCCTTCTCGGCCGACGCCGGCCCCGATCTTTGGCACCGGGTTTGCACCCGGACAGTCGGAGCCAGTGCGCGCCCCGCGAAGAAGGGAGCCCGAGGGTGAGAATGCTCGACTGCGATGGCCTGCTGAGCCTTCTCGATGCAGCCCACCGCAACCACTTCGTCATCGCCAACAATCTGGCGAACGTCAACACCCCCGGCTACCGCACCCGGCGCGTCCGCTTCGCCCGAGAACTTGACCGGGTGCTGGACGAGTCCATGCGGCTGCGCGACGGACGCGAGGGGCGCACCGAGATCTACCGACCCATGTTCCGCGACGCGGGAGGCGACGGCAACGACGTGGTCCTGGAGCGGGAGATCGGCCAGCTCAACAAGAACGCCATCCGGATGCGTCTCTACCTGGGCGTGCTGCACGCCCGCATCCGCCGGCTGCGCACCGCCATCGAAGGGAGATAGCCGTGCAGGGAGAGCAGCTCTTCCGCGCCTTTGACATATCGGCCTCCGGGCTGCACGCCGAGTGGGTGCGCCTGCAGGTGGTGGCCAACAACGTGGCCAATGCCGAGACGACACAGACCCCGGAGGGCGGCCCCTATCGCCGGCAGCACGTCGTGTTCAGCACCGTGCTGGAGGGGCTCAACGGAGTGCGCGTCGAGGGCGTCGTGCCGTCCGACGACGCCCCCCGAATGGTCTACAACCCCGGCCATCCCCACGCGGGGGAGGACGGATTCGTCGCCATGCCGAACGTCAAGGTGCCCCTGGAGATGGTGGACCTGCTGACGGCCAGCCGAGCCTATGAAGCGAACCTGGCCGCCATCAGCAACTTCAAGAAGCTCTGCCAGGAAACACTCAAGCTGCTGAGGTGAGCGCCGTGGACACTACACCGGTAGGACCGGGAGGACCGTCGGAGCTGCCGTTGCGCGGCTCGCAGACGCCCGACGGAGCCGACTTCGGCAAGCTGATGAAGAACTACCTGAAGGAGGTCAACGCTCTTCAGCAGGAGGCCGACCGCGCCGTCTATGACCTGGCGACCGGCCGGCTGGACAGCATGCACAAGGTCGTGGCCGCCGTGAACGAGGCCGACCTGAGCTTCCGGTTGATGATGGAGATACGCAACAAGCTGCTGGAAGCCTACAAGGAAATCATGCGCATGCAGGTGTAAGAAATGCCACTGGGACAGCAGCTCATCGGGGCGTGGAACCGGCTCTCGCTGGGCCATAGGGCGCTGCTCATCCTGCTGAGCGCCCTGCTGGCGACGGCCCTGGTCGGGACGGTGCTGTGGTCCGGGCAGCCGGAGTTCCAGATCCTGTGCACGGGGCTCAGCGCCGAGGAGGTCTCCGGGTTGGCCGGCGCCCTGCGAGACGCAGGCATAGAGAGCCGTTTGTCCGAGAGGGGAGACGCCGTGCTGGTGCCCGCCGCGCAGGTGAACCAGGCGCGCATGGTGGCCGCCGAGCAGGGAGTGCCCGGCGCGGGCAGCATGGGGTTCGAGGCATTCCGCGAGCCGAAGATCGGTATGACGCCCTTCGCCGAGCGCATAACCTACGTGAACGCCCTCCAGAACGAACTGGCTGCCACCATCGCCTCGCTCAACTCCGTCGTCCACGCGCGAGTGCACCTGGTGGTGCCCGAGCGGGAGCTGTTCGCCCGGGACGAGACCAAGCCCACCGCCAGCGTGCTGGTGGTCACCCGCGGCGGGCAGACGCTCCGTCAGCGCCATGCCCAGGCCATCGCCAACCTGGTGGCGGCCGGCGTCGAGGGCCTCAGCCCCAACGATGTCACCATCACCGACGGGCAGGGCAATGTGATCAGCGGCGGCGGCAAGGCCGGGGCGGAGATCGCCGCCGGTGACCAGCTCTCCTACCGACGGAGCGTCGAGGAATACCTCTCCGACAAGGCGGAATCCATGCTGGCCATGGTGCTGGGGCGGAACTGCTGCGAGGTCAGGGTGGCCGCAGAGCTGACCTTCGAAGACAGGCGGCAGACCAGGCGCCAGTACGACCCGGAGCAGCGTGTGGTGGTCAGCGAGCGCATCGAAAGCTCCGAGTCCAGCGGCGCCGGCACGCGCGTGGGG
>JAWOCH010000402.1:0-3455 GCA_046483865.1 Candidatus Brocadiia bacterium
GGCCCTCCGGGCGGAACTCGGCGAACCGCTCTTCCCCCTGCCCGCCGGCCAGATCGCCCTCGTCGAGGGCGACCGCCGGCTCTGCCGCTGGCCGTTCATGCAGGACGCCGTTGCCGGCATCGGCCCCTTCGTAAGCGAGTGGCGCGTGGTCGGCCCGTTCGACCTGGGCTACGTGGACGAGCCGCTGGAGCTGCGGCTGGACACCGAGATGTGGCCCGGCCTCGAGCGCCCCGGCTGGGACAACACGTTACCCCCTGAGCGGGGCGAGGTGGACCTGGACGCCACCTACGCGGGCAAGGGCGCCCGGAAGGTCTCCTGGCAGCCCATCAGCGCGAACGAGGCCGGCCTGGTGGACCTGGACACGCGCTACGGGGGCGAGGACTACGCCGTCGCCTGCGCCGTGGCGTACATCTGGAGCCCCGAGGCGGCCACCTATCCGATGACCATCGGCAGCGACGACAGCGTGATGGTGCGCATCAACGGCCAGGAGGCGTTCCGCCACGACGTGCAGCGCGGCCCCGAACCGGACCAGGACAGCTTCCAGGCGGAGCTGAAAGAAGGCTGGAACGAAGTGTTTATCAAGCTGGCCGAGCGGTGGGGCGGATGGGGCTTCTGCCTGCGCGTTGTAGACCCCGAGGGGCGGCTCCAGTTCGCCGCTCAGCCCCCCGAACCTGTCCAGGCCGGCACGTGAAGGAGCACAAAGGGGACCCGATGCCCGACGAGACCGCCGCACAGATACTTGAGGCCGCGCGGAAGCAGTTCGACGCCGCCGAGGTCTACGAGGAAGCCCGCGAGAAGGTGACCGTCGCGTTCGACGACAACCGCCTGCGCGAGATCCGCACCGAGCAGCGCCGCGGCGTCGGCCTGCGCGTCATCAACGGGGGGCGCATCGGCTTTGCCTCCAGCACCGACCTGCGGGAGCCGGAGCGGCTGGTGGAGATGGCCCGCGCCAGCGCAGCATTCGGCGACCGGGCCACCTTCGAGATGCCCGACATGCCCGCCGAGCTGCCCTGCCCCGACCTCTACGAGGAGGACATGGAAGATGTCAGCGCGGAGCAGATGGTCGAGATGGGCCGCCAGGGGCTGGACCTGAGCGGCCAGGCCGACGACGGCTACCTGTTCAGTTGCCACCTCTCCCGCACGCTGCACCGCCAGCACCTGCTCAACAGCGCCGGGCTCGACTTCGAGTACCGCGCCACCCGCATGTCCGCCGACGTCGAGATCCAGGAGGTCGGCGAGAATGGCCTGCTGCAGGTCTACGAGTGGCGCACCTGGGGCCGGCCGTTCGACACCGTGGTGGACCTGACGCGGACGGCGCTGGACAAGATGCGTGACGCCTCGACCATCGCCGAAGCGAAGCTGCAGGCCATGCCGATGATCTTCACGCCCAAGGCGTTCGGCAACCTGGCGATGCCGCTGGCGGTCGCCCTGAACGGCAAGAACGTGCACAAGGGCTCCTCGGTGCTGCGCGGCCGCATCGGCGAGCAGATCCTGGACGAGCGCCTCAGCATCACCGACGATCCGACGGTGTCCTTCGCCCCCGGTAGCTGCCCGATGGACGACGAGGGCGTGCCGGCGCGGCGACGGGCGATCTTCGAGGACGGCGTGCTGTGCAGCCACCTGGCGGACCTTCAGACGGCCGGCCTGCTGGGCATCGAGCCGACGGGCCACGGCTTCCGCAGCTACTCCAGCCGCCCCTCCCCCTCCAGCACCAACACCGTAGTCGCCGCCGGCGATGCCACCCTCGACGAGATGCTGGCAGGCATCGAGCGCGGCCTGATCATTGACCAGACGCTCGGTTCGGGCCAGAGCAACCTGCTGGCCGGCGAGTTCAGCGTCAACGTCGCCCTCGGCTTCCTGGTCGAGAACGGCACTGTGCAGGGCCGGGTCAAGGACTGCATGGTCGCGGGCAACGTCTACGAAGTGCTCAACCGGGTCGAGGCCATCGGCAGCGAGCGCCAGTGGCTGGGCAGCACCTGCGCCCCGCCCATCATGGTGGGGGGCCTCAAACTGGCCGCCCAGGGGTAGCGGCAGTTCCACCACGGAGGCAGAATCAACCACGACGACACGACGAGCACAACGTAAGTCAACGGCAGGCGTGGTGCTCGTTGCGTGGTCGTGGTTAGCCAAGTCGTAGTCGTTCTCCGTGTCCTCCGTGTCTCCGTGGTGAGTCCCGCGTTTTTGGTTTGCCATAACGTACGTACAGCCCACGACTTGCGCCGACCGCGTGCATTTCCCTCCCCGCTCGGGCGACAATGACATGTGCGTAACTCATGTCAGGGGAGCCGGATATGCCGCCCGCGTGGCTGGACCGCCTGTTCGAAGAGGATTGCCTGGAAGGGATGCGCCGGCGGCTGCCGGACGGGTCGGTGGACGTGGTGGTCACCTCTCCGCCCTATAACATCGGCGTGGCCTACGCCGACCATGACGACAACCTGCCCTTCGAGAGCTACCTGGACTGGATGGAGCAGGTGGCCGCCCAGTGCCGGCGGGTGCTGCGCGAGGACGGCTCCTTCTTCCTGAACCTCGGCGACCGGCCCTCGGACGAGCTGCGCTCCTTGCGCGTCGCCGAGCGGGTCCGCGGCCACTTCCACCTGCAGAACACCATCCACTGGATAAAGTCCCTGGCCGCCCCCGAGCGCGACGTGAACATGGGCCACTACAAGCCGGTCAACAGCCCGCGATTCCTCAACAACGCGCACGAATACATCTTCCACTTCACCCCCACCGGCCGCGTGGCGCTCGACAAGCTGTCCATCGGCGTCCCCTACCAGGACAAGAGCAACATCGGCCGGTGGAAAGCCGCCCGCCAGGACCGCCGCGACCGCGGCAACACGTGGTTCATCCCCTACGAGACCGTTACCGGCGCCAAACCCCATCCGGCCGCCTTCCCGGACCGGCTACCGGAGATGTGCATCCGCCTGCACGGCCTCGAGGAGGAGCGCCGCCTGGTCGTGCTCGACCCGTTCATGGGCACCGGCACCACGGCCCTGGCCGCCGCCCGCCTCGGCTGCCACTACGTCGGATTCGAGCTGAGCGCCGAGTACCTGGAGGTCGCCCGCCGGTGGCTGTCAGGCGGCGAACTCCTCGGTACCGACGGAGCAGCCGCGGCGGCGTAGGTACATGCGTCTGCGCAGACCGGGACGTGGACTTGCACATGCGCCAAGCGGCCACGCGGAAGCGTGGCCCTCCAGGCGCCGCTTCCGGCTGACGGATATGGTCTGTGACGTGGGCGTGGAGGGACGCGCTCCTGCGCGTCCGCGCCGTCTTGAGGCCCGGTAGGACCGTCTCAGGACAAAGGCGTTAAGGGGAGAAGAAGCCCCCGAAAGGGGCGATTCAGCCACGGACCGGCGCGCATCCTGAGTCGTCCGCCGTGTGGCGGACTCTGGATGGGGCGGGTCACCCGTCCTCAGGGCTCTCCCGCACGCGCGGGATCGCCCTGCGCTGTGTCTGAT
>JAWOCH010000084.1:0-6189 GCA_046483865.1 Candidatus Brocadiia bacterium
TTCTTGGCCAGTTCGATCGCTTCGTTCATGGCCACCTTGGGCGGCGTCTGGGGCCTGAACAACAACTCGTAGGTTCCCAGGCGCAGTATGTTGCGGTCACTGGTGGCCATCCTGTCCAGTTCCCAGTTGCGGGCCGTCCGGCGGATGATGCCGTCGAGGACGGGCTGATGCTCGATACAGCCCTCGACCAGCTCACAGGCGATCTGGGCCACTTCGGGGCCGCCGCGCTCGGCGCAGTACAGATGCAGTTCCTCCGCGGACCGGTCCTCGACCAGGTCCCGCTGGTAGAGCGCCTGAAGGGCCAGCTCCCTTGCCTGGGTTTCTTTTCTCAAGGATCTCCGCCGCGACTGAACAGGTGGCCGGGGCTACTCCGGCACACGGATCCACCGGCTCCACGAACACCGTCGGCCGGGAACGATAGCAGCATGATGAAAGACCGGTAGGTCCGGCGTCCTCGCCGGACAAGGCGCGGCGAGAGGCCGCGGCTACCCAATGAGAGAGTGCACGCTCCAGAAGGAGTCAGTTCTTCAGCAGACTTACAGGAAGCGATGCGCAGGCGGTGAGCTATGCGGCTCTCTCCGTGTGCAAAGCCCGCTCAACCGCCGGAGATGCCCTCCAGCAGGTTGGCCGTCTCGATGGCGGCCAGGGCGGCCTCCGCGCCGCGGTTGCCGGACCTGGCGCCCGACCTGTCCACGGCCTGCTCGACGGTGTCGGTGGTTATCACGCCGAATATCGTGGGCACGCCGGTCTCCAGACCCACGCGGGCTACTCCCTTGGCGGCCTCGGAGGCGACGAAGTCGAAGTGGGGCGTCTGCCCGCGCAGCACGGCGCCCAGGCACACGACGGCGCTGAATCTGCCGGTCTGTGCCACCTGGCGCGCCACCAGGGCCAGTTCGAACGCGCCGGGCACGCGGAAGACCTCCACGTCCTCTGGGGCGGCTCCGTGCCTCAGCAGGCAGTCCTCGGCGCCGTCCAGCAGCCGGCTGCAGAAGAACTCGTTGTAACGGCTGACCACCAGCGCGAACCGCTTGCCGCCGGCGTCCAGATTCCCATGGTGTTCTTTTATCTCGGCCATGTGCTCCTCGGTCTTCCGCAGGGGTTTTCGCCCTATCCTCCCGGCGAGCTATAATACTATAGGGAATCGCGGTTGCGGGCGCAAATGCTTTTGCGCCGGCCCGCGCGTGCTTGTGTGGTCTTCTGACGCACCGGGAGCCTGCCTCGTGGAACGCGCACGCATTCTGGAGTCCAGAATCGCCCGGCTCCGGGGCCTGGTGCGCCTCGCGCTGGCGGCCGGCGGGCTGGGGCGCGCCCTATGCCTGGCCGGCGCACTGGCGGGCCTGGACCTGCTGCTGGACAGAGCCCTGCGGTTCGCGTTCGGCACGCGCCTGGTGCTGCTGTGCGCCGGCGCCGCAGCGGTGCTGTGGCAGGTTGGCCGCGGCGTACTGCACCCGCTTCTGCGGCGGCTCAGCGACCACGCCGTGGTGCTGGAGCTGGAGCGGCGCCGGGCCGGCGGAGACCTGCTGGCCAGCGCCCTGAGCTTCGCCGCCGGGGTAGGGGGCACGGGCTCTGCGGCGCTACGTCGGGAAGTCCTTGCCCGCGCCGAGAGGGAGGCGACCCGCATCGCGCCCCGGGCGCTGGTGCGGTGGCGGCGTCCGCGCCGATGGCTGCTTGTGGGTGTGGCAGTGCTCCTGGTGGCCGGTGCATTCGGCGTGGCCTACCCGGCGACGGCCAGGCTGTGGTTCCGGCGCAACGTCTTGCTGCACCCGGTCGAATGGCCCCGCCGCACACGGCTGGCCCTGGTCGGCTTCGGGGAGGGGACCCGCTTCGTGCCCCGCGGCCGGGACGTGGAGGTGGCCGCCCGCGCGTCGGGAGTCGTCCCGGAGACAATCACGCTGGTGGTGCAGTCGGAGACGGGGGGCCGGGGTCGCGAGCTGCCCATGGCCCGAGGAGAGGCCGGTAACTTCACCGTGACCGTGGCGGGCGTGCGACAGGCGGTGTCCGTGCAGGCGCGGGGCGGCGACGGCATCAGCGAGCGGGGCCGTGTGCAGCCCGTGGCGCGTCCGGAGCTGGCCTCTGCCCGCCTCGACGTTAAGCCGCCGGCGTACATTCGCAAGACTCCACTCAGCGTCCCGTGGCGCTCGAAGGGTCTGGAAGTGCCGGTCGGCAGTCACGTGTCCGTCGAGCTTACGGCCACCTCCCGCCTGTCGCGCGCAACGTGGCGGCCGGGCAGGGAGCAGCCCCGACCCATGCTGCTGACCGGGCCACGCACTGCCCGTTGCGACTTCGACGTGGAGCGAGACCTTACCTGTCGGTTCGAGTTCGCCGACGTGCACGGCATCACGTCCGGGGAGCCACTGCGGATGGACGTTGCCGCACTGCCGGACAAGCCGCCGCAGGTGCGGCTGGCAGTGCGCGGTGCACCGGCGATGGTGACACCCGCGGCCACCGTTCTGTTTGAGGCAGAGGCGTCCGATGACTACGCCCTGCGCCGGCTGTGGCTGGAGGCCGCCCACAGGGCCGGTGATGGGCGAGCGGAACTGCCTGCGACGGAGTTGTGGTCCGGCAGCGACCGGCGGAGCGTGTGGGCGGAGCAGGAGCTGGACCTGCGGCAGTGGGAGCTTCCGCCGGCCGGTCAGTTGGAGCTGACCGCGCTGGCTCGCGACAACCGTCCCGACGGCGAAGATGCCGTGGCCCGCAGTGCTCCCGTTGCGCTGAGACTGGTCACGCCGGGGGAACTGGTAGGGGCGCTGTTGCTCCGCCAGGAGGACCTTCGCCGTGATCTGGAGCAGGCCATCGCGGCCCAGCGCGAGATCATCGCGGGGCTGGACGCCCCTGCGCCGAGCGGGGCGGAGAAGCTCTCCCGGCGACAGGCCGCCCTGGCGACGGAGGCGCAGCGAGTGGCCGCCGGCTACGACCAGGTCCTTGTCCAGATGCTGACCAACCGGGTGACTGACCCTCCGGTGCACCGCCGGCGCCGGGCCGAGATCGTGGAGCCGCTGCGGAACCTGGCCGCCCCCGACGGGGACATCATGAAGGCGGCGGGACAACTGCGGCGCGGCGAGCCGGGTGCCGAACAGCCGGCGCGAGCGTCGCTGAACCGTATGGAGCAGGTCCGCGCGAACATGCTCCTGATGGAGGGCTACGCGGCGGTGGCGGCGTCCGTGCGCGAGGTGCGCCGGGGCCAGGGCCAGGTGCTTGAGACGACCCGAAGCGCAGGAACGGAGCAAATGCCGTGAGATGCCTGCTGCTGACATGCGCCCTTTGCCTTCTGGCGGCCGCGACTGCGACGGCGCAGATGCGGCTCCCGGAGCGGCAGGAGGAACTGCGCGCACGCATGGAGCGGATCGAGGGTCGGCTGCTGGAGCTGACGGCGCTGGCGCAGGACGCCGGGCGTCGCCAGTCGGTGCAGCGTGCCCTGGAGGTCAGCCGGCGGGAGTTCCTCGTCCAGAACATGCAGCGCATCCGCGACATGCTGGCGGAGGGACGCTACGACGAAGCAGCCGCCCTGCAGCGGGACGTGATGGAGGACCTGGAGCGGCTGGCCGCGCTGCTGGAGGGCGACGACACGACGGAACGGCTGGCGGCTCTGCGGCGAGCGGCCGCTGACCTGGAGGAACTGCTGGAGCGTCAGTCCGACGCGCTGGAACGTACGCGCAGGTTTGCCACCGAAGCGCAGGACCCGCAGTCCTACCGTCGGCTGAGCGAGGAGCAGCAGCAGATGGCGCAGTCCGCCGCCGCGCTCGGCACCGACCTGCGGGATGAGGCGGCGGGGCAGCATGTGGCCTCCGCGGCAGAGGCCATGCGGGCGGCCGCGGCGGCTCTGGCCGGGCAGCAGGCAGGGCAGGCCATGGTGGCCCAATCCGAGGCGCGCAGCCGGCTGGAGGCAGCCCGCGCGGCGCTCCAGCGGGCGTTGCAGCGCCTGGAAGCCGAGCGACGGGATCGCCTGCGCGGGCAGCTCAAGGAACTGCTCGATGAGTTGCTGCGCGAGCAGCGCGCGGTCAGGACTGCCACGGACGAGCTGGCGGGTGCAATCGCCGGGACCGAGCGGCTGTCGCGCGCCCAGCGCCTGCGGCTGGCCCGGCTGGCGGAGCGCCAGCGAGCCGTGAGCCCGTATGTCGAGCAGGCCCGATCGCTGCTGGAGCAGATGGGGCCGACGGCTGCCTGGCCGGAGGCGTTCTCCCAGCTTGGGGCCCTTGTGGACGAAGCCGCCGGCCTGGTGCGCGACGGGCGGCCGGCCGAGGCCGTGCCGGTGCAGCAGGCGGTCGAGGCGCTCGTCGAGGGCCTGCTGGAGGTGCTGCGAGCCCGTGAGCGCCTGGCTGAGTCCGAGCCACCGCCGCCCCCCACCAGGCGGGACGAGGAGGACACGCGGCGGCCGATGGACGTCCCGGAGGAACTGAGGGTGCTCCGCGCGCTCCAGTCGGCCCTCAATCGCGCCAGCGAGGCTCTTGCAGGTCGAAACGCTCCGCGTGAGCAGGTGCACAGCGCAGCAGAGGGACTGGCCGACCGGCAGGAGGGCATACGCAGCGGGCTGGGGGAGGTCGCGGGCGGGCTGCCCGGCACGGAGCCCGTTCAGCGCTTGATGGCCGACTCGGCGCGAATGCTGCGACGGCAGGAGCTGGGGGAGACGCTGCAGGGCACGCAGCAGCGGATCATAGGGCGGTTGGACGCGTTGATTGCGGCAGCCCGGCAGGCGGCTGCCAGCAGAGCCGGCGCGCAGGAGGGACCCGCCCCGGCCATGCAGACCGGCCGGCAGACGGGCATCCCCGACCGCCCCGCCGAGGAGTCGCGCCTGCCCGCGGGGCGCTGGGAGGGCACGGCTCCGTCGCTGACTGGGCCGCCGGTCGGCGGCTGGCTGCCCGAATTGCCCGAAGCGGAACGACGACGCATAGAGGACGCCTTCGAGACGGGCCGTCTGCCAGCGCGATACCGCGAGCACCTGCGGCAGTACAACCGCCGCCTGGCGGGGGAAGACGCCGCCTCGGGCATGTAGCCCGGCCCGTCGGCGGAAGTGCTACCGTTCAATGCCCGGGAGGGAGAGCCGCGTCACGCTGCCGGTTTCCATCTGGCCGGCCAATGCCTCGCGCACCTCACCTTTGGCGGTGAAGTAGAGCACCTGCCAGCCGCGCTCGACTATCCGACGCAGCACGTCGAGCTGTCGCCGGAGCCGCACCGGGTCGGCCTTCACGAAGGGATCGTCCATGATGAAGAATCCCGGCTCCCCGCCCAGCAGCGCCTGCCCCAGGGCCAGCCGGATGGACAGGTAGAGCTGGTCGTAGCCGCCGCCGGAGAGCCACCGGGCGTCCAGCACCTGCCCGTCGGCGCCGCGCACGCAGATGCGGGGGCCGTCATCGTCGTTGCGGTAGAGCACTTCGGTATAGAGCCCGTCGGTGATCTCGGCGAACAAGCGGCTCGCCGGGCTATCCGGGCCGAAGCGGTCGGCCACCTTCTGCTGTTCCCCCTGCCGGATGGCGTCGAAGATGCCGATGGCGTCCCGGGCGAGTTCAGCCCGTTGCTCCTGCTGCGTGATGAACTCCTCGATGCGCCGACGGATGACCTCCAGGTCGCGCGCTGTGTCAGCGTGCAGGTGGTCGTCTTCCGGGCGCAGGATGTCGTTTGCCAGCTCGGCCACGCCCGACAGCTCGCGCGCCGTCTGCTCCATGGCCTCCCGCAGCTCCTGCTGCTCTTGCCGCAGGCCTTCCAGGCGACGCCGCAGTTCGGCGTTGGCCTCGTCGGAGTACTCGACCTCGGGTGCGGCCTCGCTATACTCGCTGAGTGGCTCCAGCGCCTCTTCCCAGTGGCGCACATCCTCGGCGCCGTCCTCCTCTGGTCGCCCGAACAGGCTTGCCAGTACGGCGGCGCTTTCCCTGGCAGTCGCCCGGCAGGCCTCCTTCTGCTGGAGTCGCTCCCTGTATTTGTCGCGGCTCTGCACCCCGCTGGAGGCACGCAGATGCTCGATGCTCTGTTCGGCTTCGCTGAGCATCTCGCGGGCGGCGGGCACCTGCTTGTGCTGTATCTGCTGGGCTTTCTCGCGGGCGGCTTTGGCATCGGCGCGCACGTCGGCCAGGTCCTGGCGGGCAGCCCCTCGCTGGGCTTCCAGGTTGTGCAGGCCGGCCACTAACTGCTCGCGACTGGCGGCCTCGACGCCGACGGCGGAGGCCATCTGGCGGATGCGCTCGAACTGCCCGGCGG
>JAWOCH010000207.1:0-8491 GCA_046483865.1 Candidatus Brocadiia bacterium
CTGTGTGTCTGCGGTGGTCTGTCCGTATGGCTCTACGCGGCGGGCAGCGCGCATGGAGACACGGAGGAAGCGGCCGCGCGTGCGCTGCACGAGGTGCGCAAGACGGGGCCGGCCCCGTGGGCTCCGCCGGAAACCGTGGCCAACAACATGGGCGCCCGGTTGGCGGCAGCCGGGGAGTACGGGAAGGCCATCGCGCACTTCGAGGAGGCGGTCGCCGCCAACGACGCGCACCTGCCCGCCCACAAGAACCTGCTGGCAGGGCTGGTGGAGACGCAACAGTGGCGTGACGCGCGCCGCATCGCCGAGCGGGTCGAGGAACTGCATCCGCTGTCGCGCGAGCTGGACTCCGACGGGCCGCCGGAGGACGAGGAGAAGCTTGAAGCGCTGCGGCAGGAGCTGAGCCTGCTGGCCAACCTGGGGCGGACCTACCTGGAGACCGGAGCGACGGGCAAGGCGGAGAGGCGGTTTGGCCTGCTGGTAGCTCTGGACCCGATGGACCTGCGCGGTCACAAGGGCCGGGCCGAGGTGGCGCGCCGCCAGCATAACTGGGAGAAGGCGCTCCGGCTCTACAGCATGAGCCTGAAGCTCTACGGCAAGCAGCCGCAGGTGGCGAGCCGCCTTGAGGAGATACGGGAGGCAGCGCCCGAGCTGTCGGCGAAGGTGACGTGGGTTCTGCAGAACTACGCGCACACCGGCGCGCGTCCGCCGCAGGCGCTCAGCGGTCAGCCGCCGGGGCTGGACCTGACCCAGCCGCAGCCTGTGCCGTCGGCTTCACCGAGGGCGCCGGAGCCGGTCGTACCCGGCGCGGCCGAGCCCGGCCGGAGGCTGCCGTGAGCAGAGGAAGGAGTGCGCTGCTGAACATGCGCGAAGCGCCGATATGGCTCGGGGTTCTGCTGTTGGCGGGCGTGGCGCTCGGGAATGGGTGCCGCACCCCCGAGCGGGCCCGGCCGGCCGTGCCGAGTGAGGAGATACGGGAGCTGGTGCAGCGCAGTGGAGAGGCGCGCTCCCTGTTCGAGAAGGCCCTTTCGCTGGAAGGTCAGCCGGCCGAGCAGGAACGGCTCTACCGAGAGGCGGTGGAGACCGATGCGTCCCTCGGCGAAGCGCACAACAACCTGGGCGTCCTGCATCTGGCGCATGAGCGGTACAGCAAGGCGATAGCATCCCTCCGGCGCGCCGTGCGGCGTCTGCCCGGCCGGGCGGAGCCGCGTTTCAACCTGGGACTGGCCTATGAGATGGTCGGCAGGAGGAGGAGCGCGGCGGAGCAGTATCGGGCCGCAGTCGAGTTGGCGCCGGAGGAGGCCGACTACCTGGAGAGCCTGGCGCGGGTGCGGCTGAAGCTGGGGTTTCCGGCGGAGGAGACGCAGAAACTGCTGGAACGGGCTCTGGAGGTCGAGACGCGTCCTGCGCACGTGGAATGGGTGCAGGAGCAGTTGCGGGCGCTGGGCAGCCACGCGGCGCTCTGATCCGGGAGGGAACGAGCGTGTCGGCGTACGGACACAGCGGCGAGAGCGGCGACGGGATGCGGTCCTACCCGCCGACGGCACGCGCGGTGCCCCCAGGTAAGAGGGGTTACGCGCGCAGGGCCCGGGCGGCGTTGCGCGCCTTGCTGGGGCGGGACCGATCCGGGCAGCTGGCCCTCCCCCTGCGTGAGCTGGCCACTCTGCTTGCGGCCGGCATCCCCCTGGTCGAATCACTGGAGGCCATAGCCGACGAGACGGAGAGCCGCCGGGTCGCGAGCGTGCTGACCGGGCTGCGGGACAGGATCCTGGGTGGATACTCCCTGAGCGGTGCCGCTGCCGAGTATCCGGCGTACTTCGGCCCTGCGGCCCGCAGCATGCTCGAAGCCGGCGAGATCAGCGGCGAGCTGGATGCCGCCGTCCGCCGCCTGAGCAGCGACCTGATGCGCGGCAGGGAGATCCGGGCGCGGGTCACGGGGGCGCTGGTCTATCCCGCCATCCTGGCGGTCGTGAGCGCCGCGGTGGTGGCCTTCCTGTTGGCCTACGTGGTGCCCCGGGTTTCGGCCATTTACACGGCCACGGGGGTGGCGCTGCCGCTGCCGACGCGGGTGCTGCTGGCGGTCAGCGGGTTCGTATCCTCGCACTGGTTCGCGCTGGTGCTCGGAGCCGTCCTCGCGGCAGTCGGGCTGCGGCTGGCGCTGCTTCACGAGGGCGTGGCGCTGCGTTGGGACGGGTTGAAGCTGCGGCTTCCGTTCGTCGGCAAGGTCTTCCGGAAGCGATGCGTGGCGGAGTTCTGCGGGACGCTGTGCGGCCTGCTGGAGGCCGGCGTGCCGCTGGTGGATGCGTTGCGGGTGACGAGCGGCACGCTGCCGAACCGCCTGGCTGCGCGCGAGGTACGGCGCGTGGCCGCCGAGGTCGAGCGCGGCTTCGACGGCTCTCAGGCGGTGCGCGCCGGCCGCACCTTCCCCAAGACGGTGGCCGAGATGATGGCCGCCGGCGAGGCGAGCGGGGAGGTCGAGGAGCTTCTTCGGCTCCTTGCGGACGATTACGCCCGGCAGGTGGAGGTGACCGCCGAGCGGGCATGCCGGGCCCTGGAGCCGCTGGTCGTTGTGCTGATGGGTGGCGTGGTGCTGTTCATCGTCCTGGCCGTTCTGCTGCCCATCGTCCAGGTGAGTCAGGTGGTGCAGATATGACGAAGCAGACCTCAGCAGGTTCGTGCGGGCGGCGGGGCTTCACGCTGGTGGAGATCCTGGTCGTGGTTGTGATCATCGGCCTGCTCGCTGCGATCATTGTGCCGAACGTCATCGGGCGCATAGACGAAGCGAAGGTTGTCCGTGCGAAGGCGGACGTCAAGTCCCTGGCGACCGCGGTCAAGCTGTTCAAGAAGGACACGGGCCGGTACCCGACGCAGCGGGAGGGGCTGGAGGCACTGGTTGAGGAACCCCCGGACGTTGACGGGTGGCGCGGCTACGTCGAGGGTGTGGACAGCGTGCCGCGCGACCCATGGGGCAACGAGTACCGCTACTTCGTATCGGACGGCGTCCCGGCCTTCGAGATAGTTTCGTACGGTGCGGATGGCAAGCCGGGGGGAGAAAGGGACGATGCGGACATATCGAGCGCAGAGTTGGGCAAGTGAGGCCGACGGCTTCACGCTGATCGAGGTGCTGGTGGTGCTGACCATCATCGCGGTCAGCTTCGGTCTCGTCGCATTCGCCGCGGCGGGACGACCCGGCGGCACACGTCTGGACCGGGAGGCCGCCCGGATGGCGCGATGGATCCGCGTCGTCACGCTGAGGGCCGCCGAGAACGGGGAGGCGTGGACCGTGCGCTATGACCTGGGCGCCGGAGCGTATACGGCCTGGCCGCAGTCGCAGGGCGGCGACACCGTCGAGCCGCGGGTGAGCCACCGTCTGCCCGAGGCAGTGTCCATCGTGCAGGTCGTCCGCACGGCGGAGCAGGCGGAGACCACACGCTACGGAGTAATCGAAGTGCACGTCTACCAGGACGGAACGTGCACCCCACACGCGGTAACGCTGGCGCAGTCCGGAGCCGGGGAGCGGACGCTGCGGGTCAACCCGGTCACGGGCGCGGTGAGTGTGGTTCGGGGTGTGGGTCAGTTCGACCTGGTGTCCGCCGAGGCGTTCACGGAGGAACCCGGTGGATAGAGGACTGACACTGATCGAGGTCGTGGTCGCGCTGGCGGCGGTCGCGACGGCACTGGCGTGGCTCGTGGGCGCCGGCCACTACTCCGCCGAGGCGATGGAGGTGGCCGCGTCGCGCACCGAAGCGGCCATGCTCGGGGCGCACCTGGCGGAGCGGATGCAGCTCGCCGGCGGCTGGGACGGCCAGGCCGCGGGCACGTTCCACGATGCACCAGCCTACAGGTGGGAGGTGGCGACGGAGCCCCTGGAGGGCGAGGAGCGGCAGGTGCACTGTCGCCGCGCCCGCCTCCGCGTATTCTGCGCGGGCATGGGCGGAGCGGCGGAGCATATCGAGTTCGACTTACTGGTGAAGGCCGACTGAACCTATGGACGAGCGCGAAGGCTTCACGCTGATCGAGGTGCTGGTATCGCTGGCGGTATCGGTTGCCGTCCTGGGCGTCGCCGCGGTGTCGCTGGAGAGGGTGGCATTCCAGGACGAGCGGTCCCACTCGGACTTCGAGCGTTCGGCCGCCGTGCTGCGCTTCCGCCACGTGCTCACCAGGGACCTGCGTCGGCTCCGCCCTTCCGAGCAGGACGCGGAGGTGCTCCAGTTGGCGACAGGGAAGATCGCGGGCAAGCGGGCCGACCGGCTGCGGCTGTCCAGAGTAGGCAGTCTGCACTACGACGCTGCCCGCGAGGACAAGCGCGCCGCCTTCGGAACATGCACTGTGCTCTACCGGTGCCGGGAGGCCGGTGACGGACTCACGCTCTTCAGGGCGGCGAAGGCCCCGGGCGATGCCGCTGGCATCGAAGTGCCCGTGATCCGGGGCGTGTCGCACTTCGGCGTCACGCGGCCTGACGGACGGGTGCGCGTCGAGATACGTTTTGCGGATGGCCGGCGCCGGGTGATCCACTGCAGCCCGCACGTCGTAGGGAGTCCATAGATGCCTGGAAGGTCACAAGCAGCGGGCGACCGTCGCGGAGCGGTTCTGCTGGCCGCCCTGGTCTTCGTGGCTGTGCTGGCCACTGTCGTGACCGCCCAGTTGACCCGGCTTCCCTTCGCGGTGGCCGAGAGCAGAGCTGCCGTTGGGGTTGTACAGCGGGAGCTGGACGCGAACTCCGCACTCAATCTGGCGCAGGGCGTGCTTCTGGCAGATGCCGCCCGGAACACCTTCGACGGCTTTGGCGACCTGTGGGCGCGACCGCACACGGCTACCGTCGGCAACGTACAGATCAAGGTCAGGCTGTCCGATTGGGTGGGTCTGCGCGACCTGGACGACCCCTGGCTGCGGCATGAATACGGCATCCCGACGGGCGCAAGCCTGCTGGCCAGCGAGGACCCGTACGTCCATGCATTCTTCCGGGAGCTGAAGCCGAACCTGAATACGGCTCCCGCGCCGCAGTTGGCAAAGCGCTGGGGATTCGGTCAGCGCACGCTGGAGTGGCTCAAGCGCAACAGGGACCGGGAGGTCCTCAGCCGGCCCGCTGACCTGAGGGGGGCGCCCGGCCTGACCGAGGAACGGCTGCGCGAGATCGGCCCGTCGCTCCAGTTCCGCAGCGGGTTGTTCTTCGCGGAAGCCACCATCCGGAGAGACGACCGCCTCGCCTGCGTCCATTACTGGGTGCTGCAGCGGACGGATCGAGGAGTGGCCGTTCTCTACCACGGCTCGAAGGCGGGGGCGGGATGATGCGACGCGTAGTCTCAGTGGCTCTGTCCGCCGACGGGCTGGTCCTGATGAGAGCCACACGTCGGGATGGCGGCCTGAAGGTCGAAGCGTGTGCGGCCATCGAGTTGCCCGGCGAGGGGACGCACGACCTGACAGGGCTCAAGACGAGGATCAGCAAGGAGTTCCAGGGGCTGCCGGTGGTGTTCGTGGCGCCCTCGATGGAAACGTTCGTGTCGGTGCACCGCGTTGCGGAGGAAGGGAACGGAAGACCGGAAGGGGACGCCTCAGACTGGCCGGAGGCCAACGTGCCCCTGCCGGCGGACGAGTTGCTGTATGACCGAGCCTACCTCACCGACGGCGCGCCGGGCAGGTCGAGGTCGGTCGTGTGCGCCTGCGCCCGGGATGCGCTTAGGAGTCACCTGGACCTGCTCGACGCACTTGGCCTGTCGCCCACCGAGGTGACGGCGGCACCGGTTGCGATGGCGAACGCCTGCCGCTGGCTGTCGGATGCTGACGGGACGGATCGCTTCGTAGGTATCAACTTCCAGAACGACGCGATGCAGATGGCCTGTCTTCGGGCCGGCGAACTCACGGCCCTGCGGGCCGCGCCGGCCGGTGATTCTGCCCCTGAGGAGGGCCTGCCGCTGCTTGCCCGTCCGCTTCTGCTGGAGCTGACGTTGAGCGGGGGAGCAAGCACCGTATGCCTTGCGGGACGGCCCCAGGCCGTGGAAGCGGCCGGGCGGGAATTGCGTGAAGTCGGCGGCGTGGAGTCCAGCCAACCCCGCTGGGACGCCGTGGATACGTCGGCTCTGTCGGACGAGGAGTCGGCACTTCTGCGCGAGCGCTGTGTGCCGTTGGTCGGCGCCGCGGGCGCTGCGCTCGGACTGGACGCCACGGCGAGTATCAATCTCCTGCCGGAGGGACGTCAGCGCCGGGCGCTTGGGCGGCTGGTCAGAACACCGGCGCGCATCGCGGCAGCGCTGCTGCTGGCCCTACTGCTGCTCTGGTCGGGCACGACCGCCCGCGGGCGCCGCCGTATGTCATCGGAACTGGCGGCGACTCGTGACGAACTGGCGGCAGTCTGGCACAGCGCGCACCCCAACGAAGCACTGCCTCCGGAGCCGGCCCGGGTTCTGCGGGGAGAGATGATGGGGGCACCTGCCGGGCCCGGGGGCCAGGCTTCGGTGCGGTTGGGAGCCCTGCGCGCGCTGAGAGACGTCACCGACGCCCTTGCACCGGGCGCCGATCACACGTCCTACCGCTCGATAGGGATCACGCCGAGCCGGATCGAGATCGAGGGAAGCGCTCCCAACTACGCCTCGGCGGACCGGCTTGTCCGGCGGCTTGAGGACGCGACCGGACTGGTCGCCAACTCCCCGGAACTGGCGGGCAAAGGCGGGCGCGTGACATTCCGTGTTGAGCTGGCAAGGGACCGAAAGGAGTAGAGGATGCGTTTCTGGACCGGCTACGGTCTCCTGGCCGCGGCGCTCGTTGTGACGGCGCTGTGGAACCACGGCGCGCTCAGGGAGGAGGCCGGAGAGCTGGCTCTCGCGCGTCAGGAACTCCGCCAGGTGCGGGAGCTGACGGCCGGGCTGCAGGAGCCGGCCGAGTCCGGACAGCCGGGGCCGAAGGCAGCGATCGGTGGCGCCGTCCATCGGGCGGCAGCGCGCGGCGGCATCCCCGTCCGTTGCGTCCGCAACGTCAAGGCCGAGGGGCCTGCGCCGGCCGGCGGGTTGCCTGCCCATCGGGTGGGGCTCTCCGCTGTAGACGCGGGCCAGTTCGTCCGTTTCGTCTACCATCTGGAGACGGAGTTCGGCTTCAGTCCCCGGGAACTCGACCTGAGCCGGCAGAGCGCGCGGAGCCGACAGTGGCAAGGCGAAGTCGTCCTGGTGAGGAACCCATGACAGACAGCAATCTGACCAGCCTGACAGGCCTCAGCGGCCTGTCCGGGGTCGCTGACAGCGACGAGGCGCACCCCACGGCATGGCAGACGCTGCTCGAGCGCTCCAACGTCGGCGAGCTGGACCTGCTGCGCCAATGTGCGGAACTGATGGGTCTGGAGCTGCTGGAATCGCTGGACGGCGAGCACGTCTCTGGAGCGTTCACATCGCACGTGCCGGTCGGCTTCGCCCGCAAGCACGCCGTCGTCGGGCTGGAGGACGAAGCAGACACGATAGCGGTCGCGACAGCATGTGCGCTGGACTTCCGCCCCCTGGACGACGTGGCGAAGGTCTTGCGCTGTCGGGTCCGCCCGGTTCTGGCCCCGCGCGAGGAGATCATGGCCGCCCTGGAGTCGGCGTACAAGGAGCAGATGCGCGCCGAATCGAAGGTCTCCGAGGACCTGGGAGACCTCGAGGGTCTGATCGGCACAACCGCGGCGCTCGCGGCCTCTGAGGACCTGCTGGACCTGTCCCGCCGGCCGCCGCTCGTGCGACTGCTTGACCGCATACTTCTGCAGGCCCTGGAGCGGGACGCCAGCGACGTTCACTTCCAGCCCGCCGCCGACAGACTCCAGGTCAGATTCCGCATCGACGGGGTGCTTCACGACATGATCGAGTTGCCGAGGAGCATCCAGCCTGCCGTGACCAGTCGCATCAAGGTCATGGGCAGGATGGATGTCGCCGAGAGGAGACTGGCTCAGGACGGGCGTTGCACGGTCACCGTCGGGGGCGACCACGCGGACCTGCGCATCTCGAGCCTGCCCACGGCGGAGGGCGAAGAGGTCGTCCTGCGCCTGCTGCACCGCGACAGCCGGCTGCTGACGCTCGGGGAACTCGGTATGTCCCCGCAGACGGCGGCGGCGTTCGACGGCCTTATCCATGCCACGCACGGCATCGTCCTGGTCACAGGCCCGACCGGCTGCGGCAAGACCACCACGCTCTACGCCGCGCTGCAGGAGCTGGATTCCCGCTCGACGCACGTGGTCACGCTGGAGGACCCGATCGAGTACCAGCTCGAAGGCATAAGCCAGAGCCAGGTGAACTACAAGAAGGGCCTGACCTTCGCCACCGGCCTGCGGAACGTCCTGCGGCAGGACCCCGACATCATCATGGTGGGCGAGATCCGCGACCTGGATACGGCCCGGATGGCCGTCCAGAGCGCCCTCACGGGGCACCTCGTGCTGTCAACGCTGCACACCAACGATTCGATCAGCGCCATTACCAGAATGCTGGATATGGGGATTGAATCCTACCTGGTCAGCGGGGCGCTGATCGCGATAGAAGCC
>JAWOCH010000224.1:0-10793 GCA_046483865.1 Candidatus Brocadiia bacterium
TGTACAGTGTGTCATGGTGCGAGGGCCGCTCTTTGTAGAGAGTTAGTTCTGTAACTCCCTATTATACAAAGAGATGCGCCCTCGTACCACTATATCCCGCCTGGACGTGATGAAATATCCGGGCTAACCGCCCCCTGGGACGGCCTAACCCCCTGGTCGTTCTGCCTACGCTCACCTAACCGAAAACGCATAACTGGTCTCTACGATGGACAATGGTCCTGGCACCAATCACGAGCAGCACGTGCAGTCCAAAGCAGACCTTCACGTGCACAGAAAGTACTCCGATCGCCCCAGCGAGTGGCTTCTGCGCCGGATCGGCGCGCTGGCACCGGCCGCTCTGCAGTTCTGAAGGTGCGCGCGCTACCGGGCATCCTCGCCGCCGGCTTCTTCGCGGTAGTCCTCGGCGCGGTGGCGGATTATCTCGCCCTCGACCATGTAGATGACGTCCTCGGCGATGTTGGTCGTGTGGTCGGCGATGCGCTCGAGGTGCCGCGAAGCGCTGAGCAAGTGGATCAGCCCACGCAGTTGACCAACATCCTCCCGGATGGCCTCCTGCACCTGGATGTACATGTCCCGGTTGTAGGCGTCCACCTCGTCATCGGCGCGGCAGACCTCCCGGGCGGCCGCCGCGTCCATGTTCACCAGGGCATCCAGGCTCTTCTTGAGCATCTGCTGGGTCTTGTCCGCCATGCCCTGGAAGTCGAAGGTGAATGTCCTGGCCTCGTGCGTGGCAAGATACAGCGCGCGCTCGGCGATGTTGACGGCCAGGTCGCCGATGCGCTCCAGGTCGTTGTTGATCTTCAGCACAGCGACTATGAAGCGCAGGTCAATGGCCACCGGCTGATGGAGCGCCAGTACCTTCAGGCATTCCTCCTCCGTCTCCACTTCGGCCTGGTCTATCTCCGGATCGGCGGCGATGACCTGCTCGGCTCGGTCGGCGTCGCGGCGCTCCAGGGCCAGAACGGCCGTGCGCACGTTCTGCTCGGCCAGCGCGCCCAGGGACAGTATCCGCTTTTTCAGCCGGTCCAGCTCGCGCTGCAGATGCTTGGGCATGAATTCTCCTTATCCGAAACGGCCTGTTATGTAATCCTCCGTGCGCTGCTGCTGAGGATTGGTGAACAACTGGCCCGTCGGGCCGCACTCGATCAGCTCGCCCTCGAACAGGAACGCCGTCATGTCCGAGACCCGTGCCGCCTGCTGCATGTTGTGGGTCACGATGACGATGGTGTACTCGCCCCGCAACTCACCGATCAGGTCCTCTATGCGGTCCGTGGCGGTCGGGTCGAGCGCGCTGCACGGCTCGTCCATCAGCAGGACGTTCGGCTTGACGGCCAGCGCGCGGGCGATGCACAGGCGCTGCTGCTGTCCGCCGGACAGGCCCAGCGCATTGTCGTGCAGCCGATCCTTCACTTCTTCCCACAGGCCGGCGCGGTCCAGGCTGGTCTCGACCAGTTCCCACAGCTCGCTCTTGCGGCGGACGCCGTGCAGTCGCGGCCCGTAGGCTATGTTATCGAAGACGGACTTCGGGAAGGGATTGGGCCTCTGGAAGACCATACCTATCACCTTGCGCAGCGCCACGACGTCCACGCCCGGTTCGTAGAGGTTCTGCCCCTCCAGCAGCAGCCGTCCCTCCGCGCGGCAGCGGGGTATCAGGTCGTTCATCCGGTTCATCGCCCGCAGCATGGTGCTCTTGCCGCAGCCGCTGGGGCCGATGATGGCGGTGACGTGGCCGGCCGGTATCTCCATGCTGACGCGCTTGATCGCTTCGTTCTCGCCGTAGAAGACCGAGAACTCCTCGGCGGTGATGACGGCCTCGGCCTCCGCCAGCTCACCCTCGTGCAGTGGGGAGGAGCGGGCCACGTCGTCGCCTATGTGGACCATGCCCATCTGGTGGGTCTCCTATCCTCTGAGCTTCCTTGAGATGCGCGCCCGCAGCAGGATGGCCGCCAGGTTCAGCACCAGCACCAGGCTGACCAGCGTCAGCACCATACCGTAGGGCACGTGGATGATCTCTTCCACCGCCTCGTGCTCCGCCACGATGGAGTAGATGTTCGACGGCAGTGCCGGCGTGGCCGTGGTGAACGCCTCCCAGGGCTTCAGGGCCGGCCCGAGGGCCACTACGGCGGTGAACAGGATCGGCGCCGTCTCTCCCGCCGCCCGCCCCATGCTGATGATGACGCTGGTGATGATGCCCGGCAGCGAGGCCGGGAGGATGACCTTCACGATGGTGCGCCACCTGGTGGCCCCCAGGCTCAGGGACGCTTCCTTGTAGGTGCGCGGAACGGCCTTGATCGCCTCTTCGCTCGCACGGATCACCGTCGGCAGCACCAGCAAGGCCAGGACCAACGAACCCACCAGCACGCTCCTCCCCTCCATCACGGGCAGGAAGCGTATGAAAAACGCCACGCCGAACAGCCCGAACACGACGCTGGGCACGCCGGCAAGCGTGCTGATGCAGATGCGGATGAGGCTGACGAAGCGGCTGTCGCCGGCGTACTCGGCCAGGTAGACTGCCGATATCACTCCCACCGGCGCCGCCACGACCATGGCGCCGATCGTCAGGTAGAGCGTCCCGAGCACCTCGGCCCAGATGCCGCCGAAGAAGTATGCGTCGTAGGAACGGTCGAACCAGAACCGCCAGTAGAAGGTCCACTGCGGCCGCAGCATGGCGGTCAGGTTCTGTTCGAAGTAACCGAACAGGGGTTCGAGGGCCGTGTCGCGGAACTCTTCCGCCCGCGGGTGCAGCAGCTTCGTCGCCGCAGCGTCGGGGTCGTCGTATCGGTACTCAGCCCGGTAGAGCAGCCTCTCCAGGTGCGCCTGGGCCCGGTCCCACCGGCTGGCGCCGTATATGTCACGCGGCATCTGGGGGTCGTCCCCCGGCAGCGCGCCGAGCAGTTCGCGTATCTGGGCCTTCACCGGCTCCAGCCCCGCCAACTGCTCCTTCAGTTCCTCCAGGCCGGCTCCGGGATCACGGCCCGCCCACATCTGCGCCATCTCATAGCGGCCAATGGCACGGAGCAATCCCTGCTCCCGGCCGCGGATCATCTTCAGCACGTGCTCCGGGGCGCTGTTGCGCTCCGCCAGGCGCTCGAGTGTCTCCCAGCCTTCCGACTCGTAGTCCTCCAACATCTGGAACACAGGCCGCCGCGCATCCCCGGCCAGTGCCAGTTCCCTCTCCAACTCGGCCCGGTCGCCCCGCTGCATCTTCTTGACGATGAACTCACGCCGCTCGACTGTCTCCCGGAACACCACGGCCCGGATGCCGCGGGCGAAGATGGGCACCAGAAGCACGGCCAGCGCCGCCCCCATCAGCACCAGCGACAGGATGCCCAGCCCCGAGAACGACCGGTCGAGCACTTTGCGCGTGGACAGCCGCATGTTCTCAGCCCCCTCCCCGCTTCCGTGACCGGCGGATGGCCCACTCGCTGACCAGGTTCAGCACAAAGCAGAAGACCAGCAGGAAGAACCCGAGCGCGAACAACGCGTGGTAGTGCGTGCTGCCGACGGCCGTCTCACCCATCTCCAGGGCGATGGTGGCCGTCAGCGTCCGGACGGGCGCCAGCAGGTTGTAGAAAGGCTCGGGGATCTCGAAGGCGTTCCCGGCGGCCATCAGCACGACCATCGTCTCACCGACGGCACGCATAACGCCCAGCAGCACAGCCGCCACGATGCCGCCTCTGGCCGCGGGGATCACCACGCGCAGCATGGTCTCCGCCCGCGTGGCGCCCAGTGCGTAGCTGCCCTCCCGCAGGTCCCGCCCCACCGCCGTGAGAGCATCCTCACAGACGCTTACCACCGTCGGCAACACCATGACGGCCAGGATGATGGAGGCGTTCAGGGCGTTCACGCCGTTGGAGATGCGTATCCGCGCCACGCGGGCCGACACTGCCCACAGCCCCCAGAGGCCCAAACCCAGCAACGCGGCACCGACCAGTGGCCGGCCGACGCGCCGCGCGGCGTCGGGCAGCCTGTCGGTAGACACATCGCTGAGCACCACCACCAGGATGCCTCCCAACGGCAGCGCCAGCGCCCAGAGAGCAACGGCGATCAGCGCGCCGCCCTTCTCCTGCAGGATGGGTGCGAAGATGACCAGCGCGAAGAACCCGTAGGCCACCGAAGGTATGGCCGCCAGCAACTCGATGAGCGGCTTGGCGACCTGGCGGGCCCCGAACGGGAGCACGTCGCTCAGGCACACGGCTGCCACGACGCCCATGGGCACCGCGATCACGCAGGAGCCCAACGTGACCAGCGCGCTGCCCACGAAGATGCCCAGAGCGCCGAACTCCGGCGGCTCGCCGGTCGGACGCCAGCTATCGCTCTCGAACAACCCCACTGCGCCCATCTCACGGAAGAACGGCAGGGCATCCTTGAGGATGAAAAACAGGATGAACAGCACAGCCGTGGCCGAGGCGGCAGTGACCAGGAACAGGAAGCCCTGCCCCAGGAAGGACGCCAGCTTCTGCCACCGGGCCGCCGAACGGCTGGTCAGCAACTGGACCTTGCGGGGCTCGTCCACGTTCCTGCCCATCGGTCAGAGGGTCTGTCACAGCCCAAGGCAAAGCACCCGCTGCGGCGGGCGCTCTCCCAGGGACGTGGGTTGTTGGTCCCGCTCAGTACCTCGTGACCGGCACGAAGCCGATGTCCTCGATGATGGACTGGCCGTCGCGGGTCAGATACAGAGTGATGAACCTGTGCACGTGCGAGCCGAGCTTCGGATACCCATCAGTCACCATGAACAGCGGACGGGAGACAGGATAGGTCCCGGTAGCCACGGTGATCGGCGTGGGCTCCACGCCGTTGATGCGCAGGGCTTTGACGCCCTCGGCGAAACCCAGCCCGACGTAGCCGATAGCGGCGGGAGTGTTGCTGACTCGCGCCCGCGCGGCGCCGTTGCTCTGCACGTACTCGGCGCCCACGATGTCCTCCTTCTGCATTACGAGCTTGTAGAAGGTTTCGTAGGTGCCGCTGCTGGTGTCCCGGCTGATCTTGACGATGGGGCGGTTCGGACCGCCCAGCTCGCTCCAATTGGTGATTGTGCCCTGGTAGACGGCCCTGACCTGTTCGACGGTCAGGCCATCAATCGGGTTGCTGGGATGCACCACGATGGCGATGCCATCCATGGCCACCGCATGGGCCACGGGGTAGACGCCATTCTCCACCGCCGCCGTGAACTCCTTCTCCTTCATGAACCGCGACATGTCGGCGATGTCGCAGGAGCCGCTGATCAGCGCCCTGGCGCCGTCGCCGCTTCCCGTCTCGCTGACGGTGACGTTCACGTCCGGATTGCGGTCCATGTAGTACTCGGCAAATGCCTTGGCGATCGGGCCGACGGTAGTCGAGCCGTCGCACGCGATGGTTGCTCTCTGCATCTGCGCGTGTACTCCCGGCGCAGCCGGCAGCAGCAACACGGCGCAGACTGCCAGCGCCAGCAACGGAAGGCCAACCAGCTTGATTCTGTTCAACATGATCTGCTCGCTCCTGTTCTCTTCCGTTCGGGACCGGCAGGGGGTGGCGCACGCCGCCTCCCCCGTCCGGTCCACACGTTTACGAGGTAAGTGTTAGCGTTGTGTTAGGAACCTCAGAAATCCACCTGGAAGCGCATCATGAACGTGTCCGCTTCGTCGTCCAGCGGCAGACGCTCACCGACATCGGCATCGTCCAGGGACGAATGGATGTAGTTCCACATGATGCGCATGTTGGGGTTGAGGTACCAGTTCAGCCCGAGGGTGATGTTGTCCAGTTCGCCGCTGCCTTCGTAGACCTCGTCGTTCAGGTCCACGTTGGAGTAGCGGGCGGCGACCTCCCAGGCGCCCCAGTTGCCCCTGCCGTCGAAGTTGTTGTTGGGCTTCACACGGCTGAAGGCGCCGGCGGACTTCTTGTAGGGCCGGTGCTCGCCGGTCAGGAAGTAGCTGGCGAACACGTAGAAGCCGTCCGTCGTGGGGTCGTCACTCGACGAGACGCCCTCTATGTCCGTGTCGGCCGTGATGTACTCACCCTGCAGCGAGAACGGCCCGTGCACCATGGCCGCCTCGAGGCCGCAGAGCACGACCTCGTCGGCCAGCCACGAGCCGGTGTCCACCCACCGGTTTTCGGCCAGGTGGACCTCCGGACGGGAGCGGTAGCGCACCATGTCCGGGCTGCTTCGATAGCTGCCTCCCAGCCCAAGGTGCACCAGCTTGCGCCCGTCGTCCTCGTACAGGGGCAGGTAGCTGACCCGGCCTGTCAGGTTCACACCCTCCTGATACGTCGCCTCGTCATCGTTGCTGTCATGCGCCCAGAAGATGCCCGCCGCCAAGGTTCCGCGCTCCTCCATGAAGGTGTTGGAGACGCCGAAACCCATGTTGCGGCTGGGAGAGAAGGCCTCAACCGGCAGTGCCCGCTCCATGAACGTGATGTACTTACTGCTGGTCAGTTCCTCAAGGCTGAACGGCTCCTTGAAGTTGCCGACCTTCAGCTCGCCGATGGGCACCAGGTTGTCGAAGGACAGGTATGCATCCTTCAGATCCGCATCCCCTCCGGCGAAGTCTATCTGCAGCTTGTAGCCGACGTTATCGTAGATATCGCCGGACATGTAGAAACGGGCGCGCCGGAACTCGGCGTCTCCCTCCAACTCACCAAGGGCGGTCTCGATCTCCTCGTCGGCGTCCATCCAGGCCCAGTCAGCCATGACACGTCCGCCGATCTTCAGCTTGAACGCGCCGTCCATGCTCTTCAGGCGCAGGCCCTTGTCCCAGTACACCTTCATGGTCTCGGGGCCCTGGGCCTTCTCCAGTTCCTCCTTGACAATCTGGGAGACCTGTGCCCGGCCCACGCCTTGAGCCGCGGGCCGACGATCGAGCTGACGCTTCAGGTCGGACAGCTCGCGCTCCATCTTGTCAATACGCCGACGGAGCACCTCCTCTTCGGTGAAAGCCGCCCGAGCCACGCCGCCGAGAAGGAAGGCGAGTGCCAGGGCAGCTACCACACACCTCTTCAGAGCCTTACTCATCCTTCAACCCTTTCTGCACAGAACACGAGGGAAACACTCCCAATAGGCCTCTTCTATCGCCGGCAGGCGACGAAGCACGGCGGCGAACGCCGGCAAGTGATCGGGCCTACGGAGAACCCGTTGCGCCACTGCGCAGGATAGGACCGCCGCATTTGGGAAAGATTAGCGCAGCATAAGGAATGCGCTGACGGGCAATCTGGCCGCCTCAGGCGGCCGGCAGGTGAATCGTGAAGGTGCTGCCCCGGCCGGGGGTGCTTTCGACGCTGACGCGCCCGCCGTGGGATTGGGCGACGTGCTTGACGATGGCCAGCCCCAGACCGGTGCCACCACTGCTGCGGTCCCGCCCCCTGTCCGCCCGGTAGAATCGCTCGAAGATGCGCGGCAGATGCTCGGACGCGATCCCCGGGCCAGTGTCGCGCACGCTGATGACCACTTCCTTCCCGCTCGGCCGGGCCGTCACCTTCACGGAGGCCCCCTCACGGCTGTAGCGCACGGCGTTGTCCACCAGGTTGAAGACGGCCTGCTCAAGCAGTGCCGCGTTGATGCGCGCGGTCAGATCCGAGGGGCAGTCCACCTCGACTGCCACGCCCCTGTCCCCGGCCGCGCGCCGGACCAGTTCGACGGCGGATTCCAGCACCGGCTCCAGGGGCTCCATCGTCAGCTCCATCGCCCCCCGTTCACTGAGCCGTTCGGCCCGGGACAGGGACAGCAGGTCCTCGAAGATGCTCTCGAGCCGGTTGGCCTGGCGGGCGATTATGTCCAGGAAGCGTCTGCGCTGCTCGGGCTCATCGCCGCCCTCCTCCAGCAGCGTCTCCGCAAAGCCCTTGATGGCAGTGATGGGAGTGCGCAGCTCGTGGGACACATTCGCGACGAAATCGCGGCGTATCTGCTGCAGCCGGCGCAGGCGCGTTACGTCCTGCAGGACCAGCAGCGTGCCGGTCGCCTTTCCGTCGGCGTCACGCAGCGTCGTCGCCCGCACCCGCATGGAGCGTTCCTCTGCCTGGTCGGGCAGTGTCACATCACCCTCGACAGTCCCCTCTTCCCGGAGCGCTTCCTCCACAACGGACTGCAGGTCGGGGTTGCGCACGACCTCCTGTATGGTCCGCCCCACGGCTGTGTCGGGGTCGGTGCCGAGAAGCTCGGCGCCGGCGGGGTTCATGCGGATGACCCTCTGGTCCTGGTCCATCGCGACCACCCCCTCGACCATGCTGCCCAGGACGGCCTCCAGCTCGTTGCGCTGCTGGACGACCTTGCGGATGCGATTGTTCAGCCGGGCAGCCATCAGGTTCAGCGCCTCGGCCAGGGAGCTTATCTCCCGCGGCCCGGCGGCTGGCACCTTATGGGTCAGCTCCCCGCGGGCAAAGCGCTCGGCGCCCTCGTGCAACAGCACCATCGGGCCGGTCACGTGGCGCGACACCAGCAGGGCAAACACCGCCGCGACCACGGCGGTCACCGCGCCGGCCAGCAGGATCTCGTCGTAGATCGGCCCGAGGGCCTCACGCAACGACGCCAGGGGCGTGGAAGCCCTGACCACGGCAACGGTGCGGCCTTCGTGGCGGGCAGGCACGGCGACGTACATCATGGACCGCTCGAGCGTGCGGCTGTATCGGGTGGAGGTGCCCGTGCGGCCCAGCAGCGCCTGCACCACCTCGGGACGTTCGCCGTGGTTGTCCATGCGAGCGGGCGATTCGACGCTGTCGCCGATCACGCGGCCCTCAGGCAGTATGACCGTAAAGCGGGTGCGCGTGCGCTCGCCCAACTCCTTGCACAGCGGGTCCACGGTCTCCGCGCCGTCCTCCAGCACCAGCGGCAGCAGTTGGCGCTCGGCCAGATGCGCCCTGGCCTCCAGGTCGCGGCGGGTCATCTCGTGGTGGAACTCTCGCAGAGCCGACCAGGCATACCAGCTCACCGCCAGCACCGCCCCGAACGTGATGAGCAGGTAGGCCGGATACAGCCGCCACAGCAGGCTGCGTCTGGGCACGGATCACTCCTTGAAGCGGTAGCCCACCCCGCGCACCGTCTCGATGTAGTCGGCCCGCTCGCCCAGCTTCTCGCGGAGCTTGGCTATGTGGAAGTCTACCGACCGGTCGGTCACGGGATAGCCCGTGCCCCGAACGGCGTCAATGATCTGGTCACGAGTGAACACCCACCCCGGCCGCCGGGCCAGCAGGTGCAACAGCTTGAACTGCGTGAAGGTCAACTCGATCGGCTCCCCGTCCGCCAGCACCTCGTGCCGGCCGGGGTGGATCACCAGGTCGTGCATCCTTATCGGTTCGTCTTCGGCCACCGGCTCGCGGCTCTTTCGCCGGAGCACTGCCCGCACGCGGGCCATCAGTACGCGGGGGCTGAAGGGCTTGGTCACGTAATCGTCCGCGCCCAGCTCCAGCCCCGCCACGATGTCTGCCTCCTCACCCTTGGCGGTCAGCATGACGATGGGGACGCTCTCCAGGCTGGCATCGGCCTTGAGCCGTCGGCACACGTCCAGCCCGTCCACGCCCGGCAGCAGCAGGTCGAGCACTATCAGGTCTGGCCGCCTGCGCCGGGCCGCCGCCAGGGCCCCCTCCCCCGTTCCGACGCAGGTGGCCGAGTATCCCTCCCGCTCCAGGTGGTGGCGCACCACCTCCCGGATGTCGGCTTCATCGTCAACGACCAGAATGCGTTCCTTGGCCATTGCCGTCACCCCGTCGAGTGGACTGCTCCAGAGAACCCATAGCTATTATACGCCCCACTGTTAGGCTTATACGAGCCGGTAGTGATGCGCGCAATAGGATGTACTTTCCGCTGACGTAGCGTGGCGGCGGGGAATTCTGAAGGCTGAAGTAACGGCACCTGCCCGGCACGGTCGGTACCATCGCAGCCACTCTCTTTCCCCCGACACCAAGCGGTGGCCGGTGAGTGCCATGGCGCAGGCCCCCCACGCGGCAGGACGCGCTCCCCTCGTTGCACTTCAGAATTCAGAATCCAGACTTCAGAGTTCGAACTCCGCCCTCGCCTTCTTGACAACGCCGCCCGCAGAGACGACACTGCCTGCGACGCCGACGACACTCACACCGTGGAGACCGCGTATGTCGACAATCGAGAGATACGGACGGTTCGACGACGAGGACGGCTGCTTCGTGCTGACCACCAGCGACCCGCCGCGCAAGTGGACGAATGTCCACTACAACAAGATCGGCGACGATGAGCTGTACGTCGAGTTCACCAACATCGGCGACGGGACCACCTACGTGCGCGACCGGGAGGGACGGCGGGTGACGCTGGTCGGATGGGATGCGTCGTACGTGTACATACGCGACGAGGAGACCGGCACGGTGTTCTGCCCGGCCGGCGCGCCGGCGCCCGAACCGGTCGAGGACTACGAGTGCCGCTTTTATGCGGCCAAGACGGAGATATCCGGCACCTGCGAAGGGCTGCGCGCCACCCAGCGTTGCTTCGTGCCGCGGGAGCACCCGATCGAGGTCTGGACGGTCACCATCGAGAACCTGACCGACCGGCCGCGCAAGCTGTCGGTGTTCGCCTACGCCATGTTCCAGCTCAACGGCTGCGACGCGGAGGGCAACGGCGTGGGCAAGGACAACTACGCGGAAGTGCTGCCGGAGATCGGCGGCGTGTTCATCACCAACCGCAACCGCCTGACCCCCACCGACCGGTTCAAGGGCTACCTGGTGGCGCTGGAGGACTTCGTGGGCGGCGACGGCTACCGCGACCACTTCCTGCGCAGCGAGTTCTCCGTCGGAACCCCCCGCATACTCTACGGTTACGACTGCCAGAACCGGACCGGCTGCGGGCCGGACTGCGCCGGCGC
>JAWOCH010000255.1:0-7058 GCA_046483865.1 Candidatus Brocadiia bacterium
CGACGGCGGAAGCTCTTGCGTCCGACCTCGATGCGCATCGCCAGGGCGATCTCCTCGGAGCGCTCCAGCAGGGGTATCTGACCCATCTGGGTCAGGTAGATGCGCACGGGGTCGTCGATCTTCTTGGTGGAACGGGTGATGGTGGTTTCCTTTTCCTCTTCCTCCTCTTCTTCCTCCTCGACAAACAAGCCCTTCTCATCGAGCTTGCTCTCATCAATCAGCTCGATGCCCTTCTCGTCGAGGGTCAGGAGGATCTCGTCTATGTACTCCGGGCTGACGACGTCCTCGGGCAGGAAATCATTCAGCTCCTCATAGGTGAGGTATCCCTGCTGCTTACCGCGCTCGATAAGCTCTTTGATTTCCTGCTCTATCGTGGTCGTTTCCACTGCCTTTTCCTGCGCCATCGGCGTTCAGGCTCCTGTGCTTATCGCGATTGCGCTGATTTCTTGTCCTTCTCCTTCAGTCGCCGGTGCAGGTCCCGCAGTTCACTGTCGCCCAGCGATTCGGGCGGCGGGACGACTCCATCATGCTTCCGGCGTTCCAGGTAGCGGAGGTATCCCTCCAGCCGCTCGGCGGCCGTCGCCTGGCTTATCCTGCGCTCGCGCTCCCTCTCTTCGGCCAGTGCGCGGGAAGCCGTCGAGGCCAGTTCCGGCTCCGCAAGCGATCCCAGGAAGCCACTCACGTCCTGCGTCTCGCCTGCCTCGCGTTCCAGCAGTCGCGTCAACACCTGTCGTTCGGGGCCTTCCCCGAGCAGGGCCGGTTCCAGCCGGCCCCGGGCCTCCTCCAGCAGTGCCGGGTGGGCCAGGAGCAGGCCGAGCAGCTCGCCCGGCAAGGCGGCCGTCGCCGAGAGCCTCGTCGCGCGGGCCGCCTGGTCCGGCGCGTCACCACGTGCGCCAGGCCGTTCGCGCCGCTGCAGATACTGCCAGACGGCGCGGGGGCTGATGCCCAGCTCGTCGGCCACCCACCGGACCACCATGTCGCGCCGGGCTGCGTCCCGCAGCCCGGCCGCCAGTTCGGCCACCTCGCGGAAGGCAGCCGTCCGACCCTCTATCGTATCCGTGTCGTGGTTCTGGCGCGCCCGCCCCAGCCGGAACTCGAAGAAGCCAAGGCTTTCATCCAGCCGCTGGCGTAATGCCTCGGCGCCGTGCTCGACGATGTAGTCGCACGGGTCGGAGCCGGCCGGCAACTGCGCCACCCGCACCTCCATGTCCTCGTTCAGCAGCAGCTCGATGCTCCGGGCGGCCGATAGCTGCCCCGCCTCGTCCGCGTCGAACAACAGCACGGCGTTGCTGCACAGCCGGCTCAGCGTCCGTGCGTGGTCCTCAGTCAGCGCCGTGCCCAGCACGCCGACGCACTCGTCCACGCCCGCCTGGTGGGCCATGATCACGTCCGTGTAGCCCTCCAGCACCACGGCCCTGTCGCCGGAGCGGATGCTGGCCCTCGCCTGGTCCAGCCCGAAGAAGCACCGCCCCTTGCTGAACAGCGGCGTCTCGGGGCTGTTGAGGTACTTCGGTTCGTCGTCTTCGCTCAGTGCCCGCGCGCCGAATCCCACCGTGCGTCCGGCGCTGTCCGCTATGGGGAAGATCAACCGGTTCCTGAACCGGTCGTAGTAGCCCGGCGCGCCGTCCCTGGCGCGCACCAGGCCGGCGCGGGCGAGTTCCTCCGGCTCGAAGTCCCGCCCAGTGGCGCACTTCAGCAGGTTCTCCCACCCGTCCGGGGCGTAACCGATGCGCCATCGGGCGACCGACTCCTCCTCAATCTGGCGCTCTGCCAGGTAGTCGCGCACTGCCTGGGAGCCGCGCGCCTTCTGCAGGCACTTCTGGTAGAAGGCGGTGGCCAGCTCCAGGGCCTGCCGCATCCTGCCCATCTCATCCGCCGACGGGCCGCCCTGGCCCGCGTACTCGCTCAGATCGATGCCCACTTCGGCGGCCAGTTGCCTGAGGGCCTCCCCGAAACTGACGCCCTCCATCTTCTGGAGGAACGTGAATACGTTGCCGCCTTCCTTGCAGCCGAAACAGTAGTAGAGGCCGTCGTCGGGGTCGATCGAGAAAGACGGAGTCTTCTCGTTATGGAAGGGGCAGAGCGCCCAGTAGTTCTTGCCGCGCTTCGTGAGGTCGAGGTAGCGCCCCGCGAGGCGCACGAAGTCCGCTCTGCGGGCGATCTGCTGCACCACGTGTTCAGGTACACGCCCCGCCACTGAGCGATAGGTGCCTCTGGAGGAGCCGGAGACCGGAGAAACGGGCAGTGTGGTGGCGCACTATCCCTATTTTCGCTAAGCCGCCTATCAGTATTCTAACAGCCCTGCCCCGGGCTGGCAAGTGGGAATCCGCCGATCGCGCCCAATCAACCGCCGATCTGGCAGACAGGGCCCACGCGGCGGCCGGCCGGGCCCGTCCTCTCCTTGCCGGCCCACACGGTGCGGATTGCCCGCCGCACGCCCGCCCGGTCGCCTGTCCTCAACGCCGGGCCAAGCGGGGCGCCCGACTCGGCGAACAGGCACCCCAGCAGCTCACCCGACGCCGTCACGCGCAGCTTGGCGCATCGGTCGCACGGCGGACACGAGGCGCTGCGTATGACCCCCACCGTCGCCCGGCCCAGAGACGGGACGGCATAGACTTCCTCAACGCCCAGCGGCTCCGCGGGCGCCCGCGGCAGGTCCTGGAACGCATCCCGCAGCCGCAGCAGCACCTCCTCCGACGGCACCCCCTCCAGGCCGTCGGCGCTGTTGCGCGCCCGGTAGTACTCGACGAAACGGACGCGAAAGCTGTGCTCCGCGCCGAAGCGTGCCAGAGGCACCACTTCGTCGTCGTTCACCCCGCGCAGCAGCACGGCGTTCAGTTTGACCGAGTCGAAGACGCCGCCGGCTGCCCGCGCCCCCCGGACGGCGGCGGCGTGCAGGCCCGTCCCCGTGATGGTCCGGAACCGATCCGGGCGAAGCGTATCCAGGCTGACGTTCACTCTGTCGAGCCCCGCCCGGCGCAGCGGCGCCACCCGCTCGGCCAGCCCGACGCCGTTTGTTGTCAGGCAGACTTCCTCCACCCCGCCTACCCCGGCGACGGAGCGCACTACCTGCTCCAGGTCGTCGCGCTGGAGTGGTTCGCCGCCGGTGAGGCGCACCTTGCGCACGCCTTCGGCGGCGGCGCACTCGGCCAGCAGGCCGATCTGCTCCACCGTCAGCTCCCGCCCGTCGCCGGCGGGCGTGCCGGACCCGCGGCAGTAGGTGCAACGCATCGCGCAACGCCCGGTGACCGAGAGGCGCAAGTATCGGGGGCCGTTCTCTACCACAGCGCAAGCGACCTCAGTTCCTGGTCCACGCTCAACTGCTCGCAAGACGCCTCGGGGGCAACAGCTATCTGGGGAAGTCTAACCGGCGGGCGGCGGGGGCACAAACGGAAGCCATTGCGCTCAGTCGGGCGGGCTCTTGGGCCAGTAACGCCAGCGAACTGTGAGCAGTTCGGTGGTGGGTTCCTCCAGCAGCAGGCGCCGGCGGGGGGTCTGCGACGGAGCCGTGCGCAGCCGGAGCGGCTGCACAGCCACGTAGCGCTCGCCATCGGCCAGCAGGACGGTCTCGCCCAGTTCCACCCGCACCCAGAAGTCGCTCGCGAGCAGGCGGTCGGTTTCCTCGTCGCGATACCGACGTGGCGCCGGGCCGAGTTCGTGCTGCGCCGGGCTGCTAACGTCTTCCGGGTCAACCGGTCCGAGCAGGGCGCCCGACAGGGGCGCGTCGGGCGTCGCGCGGGTGTCTATCCACACGGCCGCCGGCTCTTCCGCTTCGTCCTGCGTGAGAGGACGCCACACCAGGTGCAGGGCCCCGATGAAGAAGTCGGTGTTGGCGGGGAACTCGTCGCGACCCCGCTTGGCCAGCGGCGAGCGCGAGCAGTAGATGATGGGCCCTCCGGCGCGCTGGTCCACCTTCTCCCGCTCGCCGTCCTGCCACAGGTAGACCGAGCGCGTGCGGTGGCGGAACAGCAGCAGGTCGTCGGTGATCCAGGCGAGTTCACGCGCGTTGAGGTTGCGCTCCAGCAGTTCGTCGTCTTCCTCCTCCCCGTCGCGCAACTCGTAGAGGTCGTCGTCCTCCTGGTAGGTCAGGCGGCCGTCGGGCGTCCAGGCAAGAATCTGCAGGTCGGGCAGGCGCACTTCGATCTCCCGGCTGCGGCGCAGGTAGTCGAGCAGGACCTCCCTGCGCCGGCCGGAGGCGTAGGGGCTGCGCCCGGCGGGATGGCAGTCGCAGATCACGATCCTGTCCCAGGGCAGCCAGCGGCCGGCCCATCGCACGCGCTGGAGGCCGTCTCCATCGTCCTCCTGGTCTCCGGTGCCGGGACGCTCGGCCAGGCGCCAGAAACCGTTCCTCTCGGCGTATGCCAGCCGGCGACCGTCCGCCGACCAGGCCGGAAACCCGAGCTGCAGGCTGCTGTGTGGCTCGTCTACTCCACGGCCAGGCCACCAGGGCACCAGCCGCGGGGCCTGCTCGCCCGGCCAGTAGGGCTCTGCCAGGGCCACGCCGGTCTCCCCGCTGTAGACGACGGTGTGGCGGAAGTAGGGCGGGAAGGTCGCGCCGTGGACTTCATAGGTGACGCCGCCGATCAACGCCTCCGGCCGCACCGGCGCCAGCCCGACCCAGGAGGTGGCCGGCAGGACGGCGCCGAAGGCGCGCTCCCCCAGGTAGGCCGCGTAGTGGTGGGCCGACGAAACGCGCAACGCACCGGGTTCCCCGCGCTCGAGCTGAAAGGGAAACCAGCGCTTGCGGCCATCCTCCCAGTAGCGCGGCCCGGCGAAGGCAAACGGCTCCCCGTCCGGCAGCCAGCGCCCCCACAGCTCATCATGGTCGAACCAGGCCAGCAGCCGCCCATCCCGCGAGATAGCCGACCGCTCCAGGTCGTCTATCTCGATGTCCGCCACCAGGTCGGTCTCCTCCTCGGAGGACAGATCGTGGTATATGATCTCCCCGGCTTCGGCGAAGACGTATCCTCCGGGCACTTCGACGGCCCCGGCGGCGCTCCCCAGCAGGATGGTGAGGCAGATGAGTCGTAGTGCACTTCGCACGAAACGCCCCCCGACGGAAGTGCTGCTACCCCCATTGTAGCACACGCGCCGCCCGTGACGAACGGCTCACTCCAGGTCGGCCAGGTTCTGGATGATGACCTGGAGCTGGGCGCGCAGCTCCTCGCCGCGGTCCATCTTCTGCTGCACGACCTCCTCGGGCGCCTTGGCCAGGAAGTCGGCGTTGTGCAGCACGGCGTCCACCGACTGTATCTGCTCCTGCAGCTCGTCCTGCTGCTTCTGGAGCCGGGCGCGTTCCTGCTCGATGTCCACCACCCCTTCCAGGTGCATGAACAGCTCGATGGTGCCCACCACGGTGGTGGCGCAGCGGGGCGGCTTCTCGGCCCCAGTGTCGTGCTCCAGCTCCTCCAGCGCCGCCATCTGGCACAGGAAGTCCGCGTGCGCTCCTATCACGTCGTCGGTGGCGTGGTCCGGCGTGCTGACCGTCAGGCGCACGGGTTTGCGGTCGGGGACCTTCTTCTCTTTGCGCAGGTTGCGCACCGCGCGCACGATGTCCTGCAGCAGTTCCATGTGCTCCTCGACCGAGGGGTCACGGCGGGCCGGGTCGCCGCCCGGCCAGTCGGCCAGGATCAGCGCCTCGGAGTCCATCGCGGAGGCCGCGTCCAGGCCGGCCTCGCCGACGGCTTCCTTCAGGTGCTGCCACAGCTCCTCGGTCACGAACGGCATGTAGGGATGCAGCAGGCGGAGGGCGGCGTCGAAGGCCGTGGCCAGCGTCTCCTGCGCCGCGCGCGCCGTGGGGCCGTCCGGCAGGCGTGGTTTGACTATCTCCAGATACCAGTCGCACAGCTCGTGCCAGAAGAAATCGTAGAGCCCGCGGGCCGCCTCGTGGTCGTGAAACTGCTCCAGGTCCTCGGTGGCCTCCTCGATGGCGTACTGCAGGCGGCTCAGGATCCAGCGGTCCTCGAACGCCAGGTCGCCGGGCGTGCCCGCGCCCGCCTGGCCCAGGTTCATCAGGGCGAAGCGCGTTGCGTTCCACATCTTGTTGGCGAAGTGCCGGCCCATCTCGAACTTCGACGTGCTCAGCTTCAGGTCCTGCCCCTCCGGGCTGAGCATGATCAGCGAGAAGCGCACCGCGTCCGCACCGTAGTCCTCTATCATCTCGACCGGGTCAATGCCGTTGCCGAGGGACTTGGACATCTTCCGGCCGATCTCGTCCAGGATGTTCCCGTGGATGTAGACGTCGCTGAAGGGCACCTCGTCCATGAACTCCAGGCCCATCATGACCATGCGGGCGACCCAGAAGTAGATGATGTCGCGCGCGGTGACCAGCGTGTCGGTGGGGTAGTAGCGCTCCAGCTCCTCGGTCTGGTCGGGCCAGCCCAGCGTGCTGAACGGCCAGAGGGCGCTGCTGAACCAGGTGTCCAGCACGTCCTCGTCCTGGCGCAGTTCGTCGTGCCCGCACTCGGGGCATTGCTCGGGCCGGCTGCGGGCGATGGTCGGTTCATCGCAGCTTTCGCAGTAGTAGACCGGTATGCGATGGCCCCACCAGATCTGGCGGCTGATGCACCAGTCGCGCACGTCCTCCAGCCAGCTCACGTAGAAGCTCGTCCAGCGCTCCGGGTGGAATCTGACCCGTCCGTCGCGGGCCGCCGCCAGGGCCTTCTCCGCCAGCGGCTTCACGCGCACGTACCACTGGTCGGACAGGTAGGGCTCCACCACGGTGTTGCACCGGTAGCAGTGGCCGACCGAATGGGTGTAGGGCTCGACCTTGCCCAGCAGCTCCCGGTCGCGCAGATCCTCCACCAGGGCCTCGCGGCACTCGAAGCGGTCCATCTCCTCGTAGCGCTCGCCGGCCTCGAGGGTCATCTTCCCGTCCTCGTCAATGACGACGACGGCCGGCAGGTCATGCCGCCCGGCGATCTGCCAGTCGTTGGGGTCATGGGCCGGGGTCACCTTGACCGCCCCGGTGCCGAAGGAGGGATCCACCCAGTCGTCGGCGATGATGGGGATCTCCCGCTCGAGGATGGGCAGCACGCAGGTCTTGCCGACCAGGTGGG
>JAWOCH010000286.1:0-16939 GCA_046483865.1 Candidatus Brocadiia bacterium
ACAGCCTGCCCCTCCTCATGCCGCGTCACTCACGCTCGTGGCGCAGTTCCTGCCGCGGAGGCAGGCCGAAAGTCCTCCGGCCAGGTGACGGCGGGGCGCCCTACCCCCCGCTCAGTCCATCCTTCAGCTCGCTTGCCGCGCGGCGGACGGCTCGCTTCTCCCCCTTGTCGAGCCGGGCCAGGTTCTTGAGCTGGAAGGTCATGCGGCGGTTGCCCTCCAGCCGGTCTCGGTGCCGCATCAGGAAATCCCAGTAGAGGGTCGTGAACGGGCACGCCTCGTCGCCGGTGCGCTCGGTCGGGCGGTAGCGGCAGTCGCGGCAGTAGTTGCTCTGCCGGTTGATATAGCGGCCGCTCGCGCAGTAAGGCTTGGTGGCCATGATGCCCCCGTCGGCGAACTGCGACATCCCCAGCGTGTTGGGCATCTCCACCCATTCCACGGCGTCCACGTAGACGGCCAGGTACCAGCGGTGCACCTCCAGCGGCTCCACGCCCAGCAGCAGCGCGAAGAGACCGGTGACCATCAGGCGCTGTATGTGGTGGGCATAGCCGTAGGCCAGCGTCTGGCCGATGCACTCGCGCAGGCAGTTCATGTCCGTCTCGCCCGTCCAGTAGAAGCCGGGCAGCGGCAGCGTCGCGCCGAACTCGTTCAGTTCCGCGTAGTCGGGCATGTGGTGCCAGTAGATGCCGCGCACGAACTCGCGCCAGCCGAGTATCTGCCGCACGAACCCCTCCACGGAGTTGATCGGCACGTCCTCCCGGCCGAGCGCGCTTTCGGCGGCAGCGATGGCCTCGCGGGGGTCGAGTAGTTTCAGGTTCATGGCGGATGACAGGCGCGAGTGGTAAAGGTAGGCCCGCCCGGTCCACATCGCATCCTCATAGGGGCCGAAGGCGGGCAGGCGGTCCTCGACGAAATCGGTCAGCGCACTTTGCGCGTCCTGCGGCGTCACGGGCCAGTCGAAATGGTCCAGGCTGCCGGGATGGTCCGGGAACTGCCGTTCGACAAGGTCCAGCACGCCGCGCGTCGTCTCGTCGGGCTGGAAGGACACCGGCTCCGGCATCTCGCCGGGACCGTCGCGGCCGAAGGACTCCCGGTTGTCGGAGTCGAAGTTCCACTCGCCGCCGGTCGGCTCCTCATCCTCCATCAGCGTCCCGGTCTCGCCTCTCATCTCGCGGTAGAAAGACTCCAGGACCGGCCGCTTTCGCCCTTCCATGTACTGCTCGAACCGCTCGCGGGAAGCCAGGAAGTGCCGGTCGGGTCGGGTATCCAGAGGCACGTCCAGGCCATCCGCCGCGCGCGCGATGGCCTGCTTCACGCGCCAGGAGCCGGGGTGCGTCATGACCAGCGCGTCAGGCTGCAGTTCCGACACGGCAGCGGCCAGTTCGTCGGCGAAGCTGCCACGGTTGTCCGGATCATCCAGGGAGCGATAGCGGACCGCCCTGCCCTGCTCCTCCAGCGCGTCCCGGAAGTGGCGCATCGCGCTCAGGAAGATGGCGATGCGCGCCTTGTGCGACCAGACGTGCTCCGACTCCTCCGGCACCTCGGCCATCCAGACGCGGTCGCAGGCGGCGTCGAACCCGTCGAATGCCGACGAGTCGGCGTCGAGCTGATCGCCCAGCACCAGAATCAGGTTGCGCGTGTTTCCTGTTTCCCCCTCAGGCATCGGCTTCATCCCGGCCATCGAGCGATTGGCAACTCGGGCAGGCGTAGGTTATCCGGCCGTCGAGGCGCACACCGTCGAAGTCCGCCTCCATCGGCTTCAGCTTGCTGACGCCGAACTCCACCTGCACCACGCTCCCGCCGAGTGCGTCTTCCAGGCGAGAGGCGTAGCGGTGGACCACGGGACCTTCAGCCATGCTGCCCCCTCAGGTATCCCCCGGAGCGTACAGCCCCGCAGTCAGTAGGCCCCCAGCCAGGCGATCTCAAGCGCGAAAGGCCCTTCCTGCTTGTCCGAGATCTGGAAGCTGAAGGACATTACAGCGCTGCGATCCAGCGGTCCCCGGCCCTCCAGAACTCTCCCGCGGTATGTCGGCACGAACTCGCCGAACGGGACGCGGACCTGCTGCCAGGCGTCGGCTTGTGTGCCGAACGAAGCCTGCCAGACCACGCCGTCGAACCGTGCGTCGGTCCGCACGCCGAGTTTGTACGTCTTGCCATCGCCCCTGACGCGCACCACCAGCCCTTCGAAGTCCGACAGGTCACGCCGTCCGGCCGGCGAGCGCACCGATGCGAAACCCCCGTAGTTCTCCAACGACACGCTGCCCGTGAAGACGGCCGTCCCGGAATCCGTCGGCTCGAGGCGGCTCTCGGACACCCCGCCCATCACGGTGTCATTGACGATCTGCCAGCCCCGCACGGCGTCGGGGCCCTCGAACTCGATAAGCGTCTGCCGAACCGCCTGCTGTTCCATGACCTCTCCCCCCGGCTGTGCGGCGGGCACGGACGAGCCGCAGCCCGGCGCCCCCATGAGAACGACGGCAACAACTCCGATAGCCAACGCGTGAGAATCCATAATCCCCCCTTGCCACGACCCCATTGCCCCCTCAGTACACACCTCCAGTATGGCCCATTGCGCCGCGCACGGCAAGTCACCCCGGCGGCCGGCAGGTCAGGTAGAAGAGGCTCGAGTCTTCGGCATAGCAGCCGGCCAAGTTCTGCGCGGCGGACGGGAGGACCGTGTCCGCCCAGGGGTCCGGCCGGAGTCTGCGTCTCAGGCGCCGGGGCCGATGCGGGAGTAGACGTTGCTGAAGTTCATCTTCTTCACCGGGGCGGGAGACATCTCAGTCCACTCCTCGCCGTCCCAGCGCAGGATGCGGTTCGTGTGCTGCTCCACCCCTTCGCCGGCGTCCTCGTCTATTGTGCCCAGGTAGCGCCACAGGTGGCTGCCGGACGAACGGGTGCCGCCATGATGCCAGTTGCCGGGCAGCAGGGGCCCGTAGCGCCACGCGTTGGCCGAGTAGCTGTAGATGGCGTGCAGGCGCTTGACCGGGCCGACGTAGTGGGCGGCGTCCTCGTGGTAGAACTCGCGGTTAGTATTCCAGCCGCCCAGGAAGTGATACTCGCCCCGCCACAGGTCCCCCGAGCCGTCGGTCACCGGGTGGGGACACGGCGCGACCACCTGCCACCGGTCGGTCTCCGGGTGGTAGCGCATGTTCAGCGCGCCCGGGTAGTCGTTCTGCGGGCCCTTGCACTGGGTGTTACCCGTGGCATAGTAGAGCCACCCGTCGTGATAGGAGGGCCCGGGGAAGGACAGCGAAAACGGCGCGTCGGCGACTTCGGTGTCCCACTCCCCGTTCTCCAGGTCGTAGCGCCAGTTCCAGGCCACGCGGTCGAAGCGTCCCTTCTCGCTGTCTCCGCCGAACAGGCAGACGTAGCGCTCGTTCACCACGGGGTAGAACTTGCCCAGCTTGCTGCGCGGGGCCGGCAGTGGATCGAGCAGCGTCCACTCGTCCCGGGCAATGTCGTAGACCTGCAGGTGGGCACAGCAGCCGCTGTGCACGTCGGTCTTGCCGCCGAAGCAGTATATCTTCCCCTCGCGGAGCGTCCAGCCCGCTCCCTGGACGGCGTGGGGCATGGGGCTCAGCTCGCCGTTGACGCTGCTGTACCACCGGTCCTCGGCGATGCTGTAGACGGTGGTGTCGTCCACGGCATATTCGTCTTCGATCTTGCCCCCGATGGCCCAGATGAATCCGTCGTCTGTGCGCGCGTCATCCATGCTGCACCTTCCCGTTTCCGGAGTCTCGCTGGGGATGCCAGAATGATCGCCGAGCCCGGCGCGGCGCACGAGCCCCCGTAGTCTACCGTCCGCTGTGCCGAATGCAATGTAGACAGGCTGCCGACGAGATTCCCGCGCTCTTTCGTGTTACACTGGATGCCATCGCGACGGATGTTTGGCAGAGAACCCAAGCGGGGGGCGCTTCATGTCAGAAGCGAAGCCGGGCCTGCGCAGGAGCCTGGGCCTGGGCCACGTTTACTGCATCGCCTCGGGGGCAATGATCAGTTCCGGCCTGTTTGTGCTGCCCGGCATGGCGCACGCGCTGGCCGGGCCGGGGGTGATCTGGTCCTACCTGCTGGCGGGCATACTGGCCACCGCCGGGGCCCTCAGCATCGCCGAGCTGGCCACCGCCATGCCGAAGGCCGGCGGCGATTACTTCTTCATCATGCGCGGGTTCGGCCCCGGCGTGGGCACCGTGGCCGGCATCCTGAGCTGGTTCTCCCTGTCGCTGAAGAGCGCCTTTGCCATCGTGGGGATGGCCACGTTCGCCGCACTCCTCATCCACATCAGTGTCCTGCCCGCGGGAGCCGTGCTGTGCCTGCTGTTTGTCGGGCTGAACCTGGTTGGCGTGCGCGAGTCGGCCCGGGTGCAGGTGTTCCTGGTCGTCGGCCTGCTGCTCCTGCTTGCGCTCTACATAGTGGTCGGCATGGGTCAGGTGCGCTCGGAGCGCCTGATACCGTTCGCGCCCCACGGCGTGGCCCCCATCTTCACCGCGGCCGGCTTCGTGTTCGTCTCCTATGGCGGGCTGCTCAACGTCTCAAGCATCGCCGAAGAAATCCGTGACCCGGGGCGGAACATCCCGCTGGGACTGGCCCTTTCGCTGGTCAGTGTGACGCTGCTCTACACGCTGGCGGTGTTCGTGACCAGCGGGGTCGTCGAGGGTGAGGCGCTGGACGGCTCGCTGACGCCGATCTCCGACGGCGGCAGAGCCGTAATGGGCCGGTTCGGCTACATTGCGATGACCCTCGGGGCCATCTTCGCGTTCGTCTCCACGGCTAACGCGGGGATCATGGCCGCTTCGCGTTACCTGCTGGCGCTGAGCCGGGACCGGCTCCTGCCCGCGCCGCTCGCGGCGGTGAGCCGCCGTTTCCGAACGCCACATGTTGCGCTGGCGGTCACCGGCGGCGTCATCCTCGCCAGCTTCCTGCTGGACCTCTACGTGCTGGTGGAGGCGGGCTCGGCGGTGCTGATCATCACCTACATACTCTCCTGCTTGTCGGTCCTTGTGCTGCGCGAGAGCCGGCTGCAGAACTACCGGCCGGCTTTCCGGGCGCCGCTCTACCCGTGGCTGCAGGTCGGCGGGATCGCCGGCTTCGGCTTCGTGCTCTTCGAGATGGGAGTGGAGGCATACCTGATCGGCGCGGCGCTGATCCTGGGCGGTTTTCTGCTCTACTGGTTCTATGGCCGCAAGCGCGTGGAACGGGAGTCGGCGCTGCTGCACCTGATTGAACGCGTCACCGCCCGGGAGCTGGTCTCCGGGACGCTCGAAGCCGAGCTCAAGGAGATCATCCACGAGCGTGACGAGATCGTCCGCGACCGCTTCGACGCCACCATCGAGGAATCGCCCGTTCTGGACCTGGAGGATTCGATGGACGTGGCGGAGTTCCTCGACCTCGCGGCCCGGCACCTGGCCGGGCGAGTCGGCATGGAGCCGGACGAGCTTGCGCTGCAGTTGAAGTCCCGTGAGAAGGAGGGCAGCACGGCGATCGCGCCGTGGTTCGCAGTGCCGCACGCGCTGGCGGCGGGCGAGAGCAACTTCGACATCCTCCTGGCACGCTGCCGGCAGGGGGTGACCTTCTCCGAGGAAGCACCCGCGGTCCAGGCCATCTTCGTGCTGGTCGGGACCCTTGATGAGCGGACCTTCTACCTGGCGGCCCTGGCGGCGGTTGCCCAGGTGGCCGGCAACCCGGAGTTCCGCGAGCGATGGCTGGCCGCCCGCACCCCCCAGGGGCTGCGCGACGTAATCCTGCTGGCGGAGCGAGCACGTCCGTGAATCTACGCCCTCCGGAACCCCGACTCACTCACAGAGGCCCCCGATGAAGCAGATCAACGACAGCGTCTCGATGCGTCCCGTCACCTCCGAGCCGAGGCACCACTTCTTCGGATACTACGACAAGACGCCGTGGAGCGCGTCCGGGCGCTACATCCTCGGCATGGAGACCGACTTCATGGGCCGCCCTCCTCGGCCGGGTGAAGCGGCCACCATCGGGCTGATAGACACGGCCAACGGAGACGCCTGGCGGCCGCTGGCCGGAACAACTGCCTGGCACTGGCAACTCGGCGCCATGCTCCAGTGGATGCCCGGCGAGGCAGAGCGGCGTGTCATCTACAACACTCGCCGCGAGGGCCGCTTTGTGGCCGTCGTACGGGATGCATTCGGGGAGACCGAACGCATCCTGCCCCGCCCCGTATATGGCGTGAGCCCCGAGGGACGTTGGGCCCTGTCGGTCAACTTCGCCCGGCTCGCCACAATGCGTCCCGGCTACGGTTACGAAGGGCTGGAGGATCCCTGGGCCGGCCACCGTCATCCGGCCGAGGACGGCGTATGGCGTATGGACCTGCGCAGCGGGGACTGCCGGCTGATCCTGTCCCTTGAGCAGGCAGCCGGGCTGCGTCCCAGACAGGGCATGGCGCAGGCTGCCCACTGGTTCAATCACGTGCAGATCAGCCCGGAGGGCTCCCGTTTCGCCGTCCTGCACCGCTGGCGGCAGGCCGGCAACGGCGGGTGGGAAACGCGCATGCTCGCGTCAGAGCCGGACGGCTCGGACCTGAGCATCGTTGCCGACGCCGGCAAAGTGTCCCACTACGACTGGCGGGACGAGGGCAGCATCCTCGCCTGGTGCCGCCAGCCGGACGTGGGCGAGCGCTACTTCCTGCTCGACCTGGCCGGCGGCGCAGGGCGTATCGTCGGCGACGGCGTCCTGGACCGCGACGGGCACTGCTCCTGGGCGCCGGATCGGCGCCGGATACTGACCGACACCTATCCGGACGCCGATCACATGCGCACGCTCATCCTCTACGATCCGGCCGAGCGCCGCCGCGTGGACGTGGGCCGCTTCTATGCGCCGCCGGAGCTGGACGGCCCCGTCCGCTGCGACCTGCACCCGCGCTGGAGCCGCGACGGGCAGCGCGTCTGCATTGACTCCGCCCACGAGGGGACGCGGCAGATGTACGCGCTGGACGTCAGCGCCATCGTCTCCGGATGAGGTGAACCAGATGACCGAACCGTCGCTGCGCCTGGTCGCGCCCACCGAGGAGCTGCGTGAAGCCTTCCGGGAGATGGCGCGCGACTGGCAGCGATCGGGCCGCGACCGCTATCAGCCTGTTGACAAGGGGGCAGGTCCGGCGTCCCCTGGGCTTCGAAGCCTTGGCGGAGTAGGCTCGCCGGACAAGGCGCGGCGAGACGCCGCGCCTACCCAATGAAAGAGTGGGCGCCCCGGAATGAACGAATTCTTCAGCAGGCTGCTACGGATGGGCGCTGGAGGACCGAATCCGGCCGACCGGCCTCAGCCGGTTGATGAGCGCAGCGCAGCTAGCCCCCCCTGAAGTTCCACGGCCGAGGGCGGCCGTGCTACATGCGGCCTGGCTTCAGAGCCGGACCGTATCCCCGCAGGCGGACGCATGCCTCAGCACGCCGCCAAGGGTTGTGTGCTCAGATGGGCCGGCGGCGCACGTCAATGCCCGGCCCGCTGACCCAGCGCGACTCGTCGGAGGCGAAGAAGACCGACGCCTCGGCGATGTCCTCCGGGCGGAGCAGCTTCGAACGGTCCTCGTCGGGGAAGTTCGCGCGCCGCTGGTCGGTGTCGGTCGGGCCGGGGCAGATGACGTTGCAGCGGATGCCGTGCGGACGGCCTTCCTTCGCCAGCGCGTCGGCCAGGCCCATCAGCCCGAACTTGCTGGCGCAGTAGGCGCTCCAGCCGGCGTGCGCCCGGCGGCCGGAGCCGCTGGAGATCATGATGATGCTGCCGCCGCCCGCCTCCCGCATGTGCGGCCAGACGGCGCGGCTCACGTTGTAAACGCCGACCAGGTTGACCTCGATCATGCGCACCCACTGCTCGGGCGGCATCTGGTCAATGTCCCCCAGGCTGGCTATGCCGGCCGAGTTCACCAGCACGTCGAGTCCGTCAAGCGCCTCAACGGCACGGGCAACCGCCGCGCCCACGGCGGCTCGGTCGGTCACGTCGGCCTGGACGGCGACGACGTGCGCGTCGGGCAGGACTTCCTGCAGCCGGGCCACGGCGGCGTTCAGATGCTCTCTGTCGCGGCTCAGCAGCGCAACGGCCGCCCCTTCACGCGCGTAACGTTCGGCAATGGCGTATCCGATGCCCCGGCTTCCGCCGGTGATCAGCGCGGCCTTGCCCTCAAGCCTGCGTTCCACGTTGTCGCCTCCTTTGCCTGCCCTACCGGGGGAAAGGCTACCGGCTGCCGGGCTGCGGGTCAATCACCGGGCCGCGCTGCGCCGTTGATGTCCGGACACGCAGTCGTCTATGATGCACCTCCCGCCAGCGAGGAGGCAGAGCGTGGACTACCAGCACCACATGATCGTCCGGCAGGAGCACCTGAACCAGTACGGCAACCTGTTCGGGGGGCGCGTGCTGGCCGTGATAGACGAGCTGGCCTTCATCGCCTGCGCCCGCACCTATCCGGGTCGGAACTTCGTGACCCGCGCCGTCCGCGACGCCGAGTTCACCGCCCCCGCCCGCCTGGGCGACATGCTGGAGTTCCGCTTCGGCGTCGAGTCGGTCGGCAGGACATCTGTCACCGTGCGGGTGGCGATGATCATCCGGGACGGCCAGACCGGCCGGGAAGCCCAGTCCTTCGACGGCGCGGTGGTGATGGTCTGCGTGGACGACGCCGGGGAGCCGACGCCCGTCGAACCTTGACGGCCGGCCTACAGCAGCGCCGTCAGGTAGTCGTAGTCCTCCTCGAGCAACTGCCGGGTGGGCAGGTCGTCTGAGACACTGGCGTAGCCGGAGCGGAAGTCCTCCAGGTGCAGAAAGCCCTCGTAGCCGGCATCCTTCAGCGCGCCGATGATTCCCTCCCAGTCGGCCATGCCCTCGTCGAGCGTCATGTTGCGGGTCTGCCAGCCGTCCTCACCGCGGAACCAGCCGCAGTCCTTCACGTGGACGTGCTGAAGGTAGGGGCCGAGCATGTCCACACCCATCCGCCAGTTTTCCATGCCCTCGTTGATCATGTTGCCGGGGTCGTAGATGACGCCGATCCAGTCGGGGTCGAGCCCGTCCAGCAGGCGCCGTGCCGCAGAGGCGCTGGGGATGATGCGCCCGTGGTGTATCTCCGCCCAGACCTTGACGCCCGTCTCACGGGCCTTCGGCTCCAGGGCCGCGTATGCCTGGCGCGCCCGTTCGAACAGCTCTTCGTAGGGCTCAGAGCCGTCGTAGCCCGGCGCATGGACGCGCACGCCCTTCGCACCGGCCAGTTGGGCGGCACGCATCGCCACGGCGACCTGGTCCGGGTCGAAGCAACCGCACCGCGCGCCGATGGCCACCGCCGTCAGGCCGTTGGCCTCGGCCGCCTCGCGCGCGGCGGCGGCGCTCTCCTCCAGGTTGCCGCTGTCCAGGTGCCAGTTGCTTTCGCCGTCCCAGAGGGCGTTGGGATAGTCGAGCGTCCATTCGATGCCCGTGAAGCCGACCTCAGCGACCAGCTCGGCGGCTTCGCGGATTCTGTAGTCCGGTGTCACAAGCGAGTACACGCCCAGTTCCATCCGATTCCTCCCTGCTGGAGCGCTGCCGTGGAGCGCGGATTATAGGAACCGCCCCCGGGCGTGTCAAAGCGGTTCGACAGGCTCACCGCCCTGAGCGAAGTCGAAGGGGCAGGCGCCGGCGCTGTAACCACGGCGGATGCTGCGCTATACTCACGGGCAGTGAGACTCGGCGCTCCGGCACATCCAAGCAGACGGAAGCCATGGCGGACAAACGAACGGAACTGGACAGCGAAGTGCGCTACGTGAAGGGCGTCGGCCCGAAGCGGGCTGAGACGCTGGCGCGGCTGGGCATCGAGACGGTCCGCGACCTGCTGCTGCATCTGCCGCGCGACTACGAGGACCGCCGACACGCCCGCGCCATCGCGAGTCTGCGCGTGGACGAGAAAGCCGTCATCAGCGGCACCATCGTGGCCGTGGAGTTCAAGCGCGGGCGCCGGCCGAACCGGGGACGGCTGGAGGTGACCATCGAGGACGAGAGCGGCTGGATTCGCCTGGTCTGGTTCAACGCATCGCCCGGCTGGCAGGGCTCGTTCCCGGAAGGCGAACAGATCAGCGCCTACGGCAAGGTCGGCTACTACGGCAGCCTGCAGATGGTGGCGCCGGACTACGCCATCGGCGCTGCGCCGGAGGAATCGGACAAGTTCGGCGGCATCCTGCCCATCTACCCCCTGACCGAGGGCCTTTCGGACGGCGTGATGCGGCGCATCATGCGCTCGGCGCTCGAAGCGGCGGCGGACCGGGCGACGGAGGTCTTCCCCCGGCGGTTCCTGGCCGAACGCGACCTGCCGGGCATCACCCAGGCCCTGTGGGACGCCCACTTCCCGGAGACCATCCCGGCCAGGGACGCCGCCCGCCGGCGGCTGGCCTACGGAGAGCTGTTCGTGTTCCAGACTGCGCTCGCACTGCGCCGGCAGGCCATCCGCCGCAAGGACGGCGTCGCTTTCCGCGTCGGGCCGAACGTGGACCGGCGCATCCGACGGCTGTTTCCCTTTGAGTTTACCGATGCACAGAACCGGGTCATCACCGAAGTCAGCGCCGACATGCGCGCACCCCACCCCATGAACCGCCTGCTGCAGGGCGACGTCGGCTGCGGCAAGACGGTCGTGGCCGTCTACGCCATGCTGGCCGCCCTGGCCGAGAGCAGCCGGGGCCACCAGGTGGCCCTCATGGCGCCGACCGAGATACTGGCCGAGCAGCACTACCTGACCCTGGAGTCGCTGCTGGAGAAGGCGCGTCTGCGCACGGCCCTGATGACCAGCGCCCTCAGCAGCGGCGAACGGCAAGAGATGCGCGCCGCGCTGGCCCGAGGGGAGCTGGACCTGGTGGTGGGCACTCACGCCCTCATACAGCCCGACGTGGAGTTCCAGAACCTGGCCCTGGTCGTGGTGGACGAGCAGCACCGCTTCGGCGTGCGCCAGCGCCTGGCCCTGCGCCGCAAGGGACGCCCCCCGGACATGCTGATCATGACCGCCACGCCCATCCCGCGCACGCTGGCCCTGGCCTATCTGGCGGACATGGACGTGAGCGTCATTGACCAGATGCCGCCGGGGCGGGAGCCGGTCGAGACCACGCTGCTGCCGCCGGGTCGCTGGGAGGAGGCATTCGACGCCGCCCGCCGGGAACTGGCGCAGGAGCGCGCTGTGTTCGCCGTCTACCCGCTGGTCGAGGAGAACAGGGAACTGGACCTGACCAGCGCGAAGGAAGGCTTCGCAGAGCTGAGCGAGCGCGTCTTCCCCGAATACGACTGCTGCCTGCTGCACGGGCAGATGCCACCGCAGGAGAAGCGCCGCGTCATGGATGCCTTCCGCGACGGGCAGTATCGGGTGATGGCCGCCACCACCGTGGTGGAGGTGGGCATTGACGTGCCGCAGGCCACGGTGATGATCATCCAGCACGCCGAACGGCTCGGGCTGGCACAGCTCCACCAGCTCCGAGGACGCATCGGGCGGGGCGACAGCCCGGGGGCGTGCTTCCTGCTGGCCGAGCCGTCCACCGAAGAGGCCAGGAGCCGGCTGGAGGTGCTGACGGAGACGAACGACGGGTTCCGCATCGCCGAGGAGGACCTGCGTCTGCGGGGCCCGGGGGAGCTGTTCGGGACGCGGCAGAGCGGGATGCCGGAGTTCCGGTGCTACGACTTCAGTGACCTGTCCGTCCTGGAGCAGGCCCGCAAAGACGCCTTCGCCCTGGTGGCCGACGATCCGCAACTCAACCGCCCGGAGCACGCCGTGCTGCGGCGACTGGTGCTGGAGCGATACGGGCGGCGGTTTGTGTTTGCCGAGGTGGGGTGATGATCACCACGGAGGCACGGAGAACGGCAACTGCTTGACCACGACGGCACTACGAGAACGACGAACGGCGGCGTACCAGGGATGTACAGGATGGACAGGGCGGCCGGAGCCAACGGATTCAGTCGGTTTCGGGGACGGGGGTCAGGGCTTCTCGGCGGAACTGCTCCGCCCTTTCGAGCAACTGCTCGGTGTCCTGCTCGGTGTACTGCTGGTCGCCGGGGCGGCCGGGCGGCAGCTCGAAGGTGGCTATCTCGTGCGCATCGGTGAGTCGGAACGGATAGATGACCTCGAAGAAGAAGTCCAGCGGGAAGGCCTCATACCATGGCGCCTCCACCTGCACCACACGCTGCTGCTCGCGGTATCGCACTTTGTCCTGCGCGTCCCGGATGGGCCCGACGCGGACGCGGCGCCAGCCGTAGTGGACGAACTCGTGCTCGACCGGCGTCGCCCCGACGTGCTGCTCGTCCACCCACACGGGCGCCCCGGACGGGTCCGACCGTATGAGCATGGTCCGCTCGACGCAGGCCGTCGCCGTCAGCATCGCAGCCGCCAGCAGCGCAAAGCAGGCAAGGCGAAGAGCGCTCATAGAGGCACCGTCTCCTGTGTCCCGAGTTCGACTATCTCCGCCTCCATCGCGTCCAGGTCAACCATAGCCGCCGTGCAGCGGCCGCTCAACCAGCCGCCGGCCTCGCCGGGGTTCACCCGCAGGGGCGGGCCCGCCTGCACCTTCGGCGCGTGCGAGTGGCCGCAGACGATCAGATCCGCCCCGGCGCACAGCTCGTCTGTCAGCAGCGCTTCGTCGTGGGTGAGCACCACCTGTCGGCCGCCGAGGTCGAACCTGTAGGGCGGCTCGTGCAGGTCATCACACAGGGCGGACAGGCCGGCCACCTCGCCGTCGTTGTTGCCCAGGACGGCGATCAGCGGCACCCCGGCGCTGAGCAGCACCTTCAGTGCGAACGGAGCGACGAAGTCGCCCGCGTGCAGGATCGCTTCCGCACCACGCGCCTGCAGCATGGAGACGGCACGCCGCGCCATGAGCAGGTTGTCGTGCGTGTCCGAAACGACGCCGATGAGCATCTTGCCTGCCTCCCGAGCGCTACTCCTCGACCGGAGCGCGTACGGCATGGATGCTTCCGCCGGCGACAAGGACCACGTAGTCCCCTGTCCGGTCCGGCTCGAACCCTTCCACCTCCGCGTCCAGCTCAAACTGCCACAGGGCACCCAGCCCTCGACCGGTCCGCTCGTAGAGAGTCAGCACGCCGTCGGCGCAGTGTACGAGCACCGGCTTGCCGTCCGGCTGCAGCCTGATGCGCACCGCGCCGGGCGGAGGGCTGAACCGGCGGACCTCCCCGGTCGAGGGATAGAGCAACATGCACTGCCTGTCGCGGGAGTACATGGCCACGCACTCGCCGAGCAGTTCCACACCGCGCAGGCCGGCCAGGGGGCGCCCGCTCCACATCTCCTCACCGTGGGCAGTAAGCACGACAACCTGGCCTTTGCGATCGCCGAACACGACGAACTCGTCGGCCGCTGCGAGCACTTCCAGGCGCTCGCCGCCGGAGAAGCGCGACTTGTGATACAGCCGTCCCTCCGCCGTGTAGTAGAGGAACCGGCGCGACTGGTCGCGCACCACCACCAGGTCGCCGCCCGGGCTCACGCTGACGGTCGTAGGCGGCGGGTCCAGCTCCTTCATCCACAGTGGCCGCTCTGCCTCGGCCCAGGCGCGCACTGCGCCGTCCACGCCGACGGCGCACAGGAGGCCCAGGTCGTCCGAGCAGGCGAGGTTCCGGGTCTTCGGCTCGAAGGTGCGCGAAGCCCTGCGCCCCTCGCCCGGCTCCAGCACCAGCATGTTCTCCATGTTCCATACAACGACGCCGGACAACGGCACGCGCGGCGCCAGGTAGGTGGGCATGACGACGCGTCCCTCGCCGGCAGCGGCGCCCTGCATGTCGTAGGAAACCACCGCCCCCTCGCCGGAGAGCAGCACGGCGAAGTCTCCTCGGGCGCCGACCCGCACGTCGCCCACTCCCGCCTCTGCCACTTCCGCCGGCAGCTCGTTGCTCCAGGCCACTTCGCCGTTGGGCACGCCCGGCACGCCGGTGATCGCGCGCTCGATCTGCAGGTATTCGGTCGTGGGCTCGTGCACGCCGGCCGCTGCCTCGGGCAACTCATAGGCCGCTATCTCACGACCGCCGCGGGCAACGGCGAGGAGCCTGCCCTCCGCCCCGACGGCCCAGTCCGTGGGCACGCTGCGCAGGTCGCGCCGCCACAACATGCGCCCATCGCCGCCGAGCAGCACCAGCGTGCCCGTCCCCATCTCGACGACGTGACCCGCCGTCCGCCGAAGTGGGGCCGCACGCCGGATGGGCTCATCGGCCACCAGGCTTTCCCTGCTCCCGTCCCTGGGGTCAAACAAGAGCAGCCCTTCCGGCCCCGCCGGCAGCGCCACCACCCGCCCCTGCCCATCGGAGCAGACCGGCCCGGCAGGCACGCGCAACCGATGCGACCAGCGAACCGAACACGATCCGTCCAGCAATGCCACCTGTCCCTGGGAGTCGGCCAGCGCAATCATCAAGGGATCCGGGTTGGCCACGGCAAGCGATGTCGGATGCCAGCCCAGTTCGCGCGCACTCTCCGAGCCTTTCTGCGGCTCGCGGACCACCACGGTGTCGTCGACGCAGAGGGCAACCAGACGACTGAGGGTGGCATCGCCGGCCAGCGCCCTGATCTCCTTTGCGAAAACCACCTCGGTCTGCAGGATGCCGTGCGCATCGAACACGTAGGCGGTATCGGGGCCGGCCTGGGCAAGGAAGCGCAGGCCATCATCACCGGCCGCCAGCGAGCGCACGGCGTAGTCCGCCTGGAACTCCCCCCTGAGCATGCCCTGCACGTCAAGGATGTAGACGTTCCGCGCGCCGTCGGCCGCAGCCGTCCATCCGGCGCCGTAGGCCACGGCTATCTTCTCGACCGGCAGGTCCGCAGTATAGCCCCAGACGAGTTCGCTGCCCGGAGCGCCGGAATCTGACATAGGGTCACCTCGCGACAGCTCAGGATTGTCCGCCGATGCCCAGCAGTCGGGCGGCCGTCTGGCCCATCACCGCCGAGGTCTCCTCCTCGGCCACGCCCAGCCAGCGGAACACGCGCTCGTAGTCTCGCTCGACCGAGGCGATATCCTCCTGGCGGACGCCGCTGCCGAACACGACGTGCCGCCACAGGCTCTGCGCTTCCTGCTCGGCAGCCCACGGGTTGTTCTGGTTCTCTCCGAGCAGATCGGTCAGCCACTCGGGGCCCTTCTGCCGCAGCAGCCTGCCGGACAGGTCGAAGAAGACGTTGTCGTTCCCTCGCATCGTCTCGGCAGCTTCCTCATACCACGGGTTGCCCAGACCCACGCCCACCACCGTGAGCCGGGGGAAACAGCGCGCCACCGTGTCCAGGTAGACAGGTCGCATGTTCGCCGAGCGGACGCCACGCGGGCGATCAAGGGCTGTCACCGGCAGGTAAGCCGTGTGAAACAGGACAGGCATCTCCAGCGCCTGGGCTGCCTCGTAAACGGGGAAGAACGCCTCATCGTCGTAGGGTGCCGGCGGCGCCCACGTGCACAGACCCGAGAACCCGATACGCCTCAGCCTTTCGACCGCCGAGGGGCCGTCCTGCCCCAGGCGGATGCGAGCGAAGGGCACGAACAGCTCCGGGTAGGAATCCGCCACATGGCGCACCTGGGCGTTGGCTGCCAGGCCATAGCGCGCCGAGCCGCCCATCAGGCACAGTCGGTCCAGCCCGATGTTCCTGGCCGTATCGGCCAGCGCCTCGCCGTAGCCCGGCTCGTCGTAGACAGGCACGTGGAAGTCAATGAACATCCGTTCCCTCCGGCAGGTGCGCGACTGCAGCTACGCCTCGGCCACTACTGTAGCACAAACGCCGGCACGTGCAACGCGATTGTGCCCCGCGCTCGCACGCAGCACCCAAAGCAATGCCGGATGAACCGGTCGGCGCCCGGCTCATCCGGCGGCAATCGCGTCCTGATAGGCGTCTGGCCTCGGTCGGCCTCGCCGTGTCACTCCTCTTCGGTCTCTTCCTCGCCAGCGCCTTCCTCTGGCTCCTCTTCGTCTGTCATCTCCTCGGGCGCATCCTCGGGCTCTTCCGGCTCGGGCTCGGCGGCTTCCTCCGCTTCCGGCGCCTCCGGTTCAGGCGCCTCCGGTTCAGGCGCCACCGGTTCCTGCTCCGGCTGTTCAGGCATGGGGACCTCCGCCGGTGAGATCTCTTCCTCGACCTCCTCCTCGTAGAGCTCCTCGATGTCTATGTTGTCCACGTGCTTGCGCAGGAGGAAGAACACGATGGTGTTCGCCGTGAAGAAGTAAGAGATGACGTATGCGACCGGAATGCCGCGCAGGGCCAGGGTCAGCACCGCGATGATGCCGCTGGTGACCGCGGCCAGCCCGCCTTGCTCCCAGCCGGTCCCCCCAACGGGACCGCCCGCATCGTAGAGCAGCCAGGGCACCGACCGCAGGAAGCCCATGTCGATGCTCTGGTAGATGACGTAGATCAGCCCCTCGACCACCCAGTAAGCAACCACGGCAGCGATGATGCCGATGACACCCGCCACGATCATGTAGCAGACATAACGACCGAACTGCCACAGCACGTAGGCGTATGAGGTGCTCCAGCCGTCGAAGGAGTCCTTCCCGTCCACGCTGATGGCCGGCATCATCAAGCCGAAGCTGAGCAGCCAGCCGATGGCGAACAACCAGGAGATGAACCCCAGCAGCCCGCCCACCGGATAGAGCACAACCAGCAGGATCCGGCCGATACCGGGGATCGAACTCAGCAGCCCGATGGCCAGATTGCAGACCGCAGGACCGATCACAAACAGGAACGGGAACAGGAAGGCCAGGAAGTAGTCCTTGCGCCGGGAGCACACCATGTGTTTCGCGTCGGCCAGCACCGGGAAGTCGTCGCGGGCGTACTCCAGTGCCGTCAGCCGGGCGATGATCCCGCCCTTGCCGCTGATGGCCCAGAACAACGCGATGTAGGTAAGGGAAATTTAGTAAGTGGGCATACCCAAGATATTTCTGGCTCTCTCGGCTATAGATTTAGTAACCATATTCGCTTTACTGGGTCAAATCCTAAAAATTCATCACTTAAATTTTAAACTAATAC